>NZ_CABSQO010000026.1:0-59445 GCF_902479755.1 uncultured Tissierella sp.
CTACAATTTATCTTTATCTAATTATTTTTTAATAGATTCATAATAGTTTTATATACTAATACTGGTGCTACTTCAAAAGAATATTTTTTCTCTATTCTTTCCGTGAATTTATGAGCATCTTTACCAAAAGCTCCTATGTCTAATACTGGTAAGTCTAATTTTTGCATATCTTCTAATGGTAAATCATATTTAGTTCCAAATCCAGGCATATTATCTTTCAATGCTGCTATGATTTTTGGATCTTTTGGTGCTGCACCATAACTTAAATCTGAGATGTATGGGAAGAATTTCTTATAAACTAATTTATAATCTGATTCAGTTGTACTCACAGCATCTGCTACTGCATCTAGCAATGCTTTTTCTTTTGGTGCACTTCCCTCTACATAAATATGAGGATAGTATGGTGGTGTATAGTATACTATAACAACTGGTTCTCTATCAGACCATAGACTGTGAACTTCTTCTACTAATTTCAATGAAAAATCTCTTTGATCTATGGATTCATCTTTTAACATTTCTTCTGTAAGCTTTGCAATTCTTTCATCAAGTTCATTTCCCATCTCTGATTTCACTTTTGTATATAGTTCTTCATAAGTTAATGCTCTTGCTTGCCATGGCAGTTTTTTATATTCTCTTCCTGCTAATTTACAAAATCTTTCATATTGTATATTTAAATTATCAATAGTTGATTGAAAAGCTTCTATAGCAGCACCTTTCATTTTTACTAGTACTTCATCTGGTGTGCTGCAATGTGTTGCATAGTTGAAGAACAAAGTAGCTGTTTTTGCTATTTGAACTGAATATTCTGGTTTTAAATCTCTTTGTTTTAAAGTAATTGGAGGAAGTGAAACTTCACCTTCTGCCACATCACAAAAATCTGCATTCAGATTGATTCTATTTGTAATAGAAGAAGCTATTTGGTTTGGATCTATTCCCTTAAATGATTCACCAACATGTGTTTCTTTACCTACTACATAGAATGACGGCATTAGTTTTCCTACTGTTCCTATATATACATATTTGTTTTCATCACCTTCAAACTCAGATGTCATATAGTCTGTATCTAAAAGTGCTAGATATTCAAAACCTTCTTGTTCTTGTATTTTTACTAATTCAGGTATTACAGATAACATACCGCCTGAGTTTCCTTCTTCATCGCAAACAGCAGCATATATCAAATTACCTTCAAAGTTTTCTATATCCTTTGATATTTCTTCCATCAATGCCATTATAATAGCATCACCAGTTTTCATATCGAAAAGTCCTCGACCAAATAAATAATCTCCTGATTCAAGATCACGTCTAACTTCCTCTGGTAGCGTAGATGCTATTTCTTTAAATTTCTCTGTTAATTCATATGGTTTGTTTGCATATTCTTTTAAGCTGCCATAATCAGAGATACCAACTGTATCTGTATGACCTATCATCAATACAGTTTTTTTACTATTGCCTTTCTTTCCCTTTAGCATTGCTAAAACAGATTTTCTGCCAAGTTTATCCTTGACCGCATCTACAAATCTTAGATGCTCCGGATTTTCTTTATAATAGTCCATTTCTGAAAAAATATCATAAACTTTTTGTACTGAATCTAATTCTCCTGGTGTTTCAACTACACTAAGTTGATTTGTTAATTCTACTGCTATCTGCTCAATTCTTGCTGCAATCTGACTATTCATATGTGCCTCCTAAAATATTTTACTAAAAATCATGAAGATAATTCAATCCTTGTAATCTATCTATTTTGCTTTAGCTTTTGGATAAAAAGCAGGATTGTTAAAGAAATCATCCTTCAATTCCTTAACTTGATTTCTCATCAATACTAATCCTATCATATTAGGAATGATAATAGATGCTAGCAGTATATCTAAGAAACTATATAGGAACTCAATACCACCATATGCACCTAAGAAAATAGCTACTAAGTAAACAAATTTCATTACTTGGGCAAATTTTGTTCCAAATAAATATTCAGCTTGTTTTTCACCATAAAATACAATAACTATAATCGTTGAAATTACAAACAATGTAATACTTAAAGTTACAATTCCACCACCAAGATTATATCCCAGCAATGCTTGGAATGCTCTTGCAGGCATACTAGCCGCTTCTGATGCAGGAACAGTCTTCCATAATCCAGATGTTAAAACAACCATAGCTGTCATAGAACAAACCATTAAAGTATCAACTATTATTTCAAATATACCCCAGAATGCTTGACGAACTGGATGATCAGTTACTGCAGCAGCATGAGCTATAGGAGCAGTACCCATACCAGCTTCGTTAGAATAAGTACCTCTTGCAATTCCACGACTAATAGCTTGTGATATAGCAGCACCACCGAATCCACCAACAGCAGCCATAGGAGTAAATGCATGTTTAAATATCAAAACAAGAATAGAAGGTAATTCACCAATATTTACAATAGTAATCACTAGTGCACCTAATAAATAAAGTCCTGCCATAAAAGGAACCAATTTTTCTGAAACTTGAACTATTCTTTGAATTCCACCATAAACAACAATACCTACTAAAATAGCAACTGCTGCTCCTGAAACCCAGTTTGGAATATTAAGAGTCGCAGCTGTTTGTACTACTGAAACAGTTTGAGTAGCTACAGATGGAACAATTTCAAGCATCAAGAAAAATGCAAAAAATTTACCTAACCATGGCATATTTAACCCCTTATCTAAATAATATTGAGGTCCACCAACAAACTCTCCAAGTTCATTTTTCTGTCTATACTTGATACCTAAGACAATCTCACTAAATTTTGAGGCACTACCTATTAAAGCAGTAAGCCACATCCAAAAAACTGCACCGGGTCCGCCAAAAGCTATAGCAACAGGTACACCAACAATATTAGATGCACCTATTGTAGAAGCTAAAGCAGCAGTAGCAGCTTGGAAAGGTGATACAGTACCTTCACCTTTTTCAGGCTTTTTAAGCATCTTACCGAATGTTTCTTTACAAATGTAGCCAAAATACTTAAATTGGAAAAAACCTAAAGAAAAACTAAGAATTAATCCGCCACCAAATAAAATAACAAGCATTGGCGTTCCCCAAATCCAATTAGAGATGTTGACAATAAAGTTTACAAATGAATCCATTCTTTGCTTCCTCCTTAAAATAAATTTAATTTCTATACCCATATATTATAGCAAATTTCATGCCAATAAAGTCAATTATGAATATAGTTAATTTTCAGTATATTTTGATATTTTTTTATCAAATAAAAAAGGTTTTTTATGGGAAGATTTCCTTTTTTGTTTCCTCATTAAAATAATTTTAATTCCTACATCTATTATTAGAGCAAAATTTATATCAATAACGTCAATTATGAATATGAATAATTTTCAGTATATTTTGATACTTTTTTATCAAATAAAAAAGATATTTTATGGTAAAATTTCTTTTACCGTAAAATATCTTTTACGTTTTATATGTGAATTATTCACATATACTGACATATTACATCATTTTATATATTTATCTATCTTGTATTTTAATAATTGCTTTGAAATTTTTAGGGATTTAGCTGTTAAGCTTAAATTATTCTGATGAGTTTTATATGCTTCTAAAATAATATCTTTTTCGTGATTTTCTAAATATGATTTTAAATCATAACCAGAACTCTCTAAAACTTTTATGGCAGAAATATTTTTACTTTCAAAAATTCTTCTTGGTACATCTTTTATTGTAATCTCATTTCTTATAATAGTATTAAAACTACCCTCTATTATATTTCGAAGTTCTCTAATATTTCCAGGCCAATGATATTCTTCAAATGCAGAAAGTAACTCTTCTGAAATTGGTTTTACATTATAGTCTAATTCTTGATTATATCTTTCTATATAATAATTAGATAAAAGTTCAATATCATCTTTTCTAGCAATCAAATCAGGTAAAATAATTTGAACCACTGAGAGTCTATAATATAAGTCATTTCTCATCCTGCCTTCTTTTACAAGTTTTTCTGGGCTTTCATTTAATGCTACAACAATTCTTATATCTAAAGGTATTTCTTGTGTTCCTCCTATTCTCCTAATTCTTTTCTCTTCAATCGCCTTTAAAAGCTTCACTTGTGATACGGGACTTAATGAATTTATTTCATCTAAAAATAAGGTTCCCCCTTTAGCTAGCTCAAAAAGCCCTTCTTTATCTTCAGCAGATGTAAAGCTTCCTTTTGCTGTACCAAATAAAATGCCCTCAAGTAAATTTTCTGGTATAGCACCACAATTCTGAGAGATAAAAGGACCATATCTTCTATTACTACAGTTATGAATAGAGTGTGCTACTAATTCCTTTCCTGTACCAGTATTACCTTGAATCAAAACAGTAGACTCTGTTTTTGATACCCTACGAATCTTTTCTTTAATTTCAAGCATTCTAGGGTTTTGGGTTATTATATCATCAATTGTATAGCATGTACCATTTTCTTTATAGCATATTTCATGCTTATAAAGTCTATTGCATATACTAGTATTATCCTCATTTACAATATCTGCAAATTCAATTGCTCCTATTATCCTACCATCCTCTATAAGTGGATATGTGGATCCAACCTGATATATTAAATTATCTCTTTGAGTTTTTAATCCTTGCTTTAAATTAATAAAGGATTTTCCAGTTTTTATGGCAGCAATCATGGAACTATTGTTATTATCTAAATTCTTGTAAAGAGAGGTGAGCTTTCTTCCCATAGTATTCTCCAACATCAAATCATAAACAGGTAAATTATTCATAGTAAAATAAATAATTTCGCCTTTGTTATTTACGATAACTACATTCTTAGAATCATATTGTTCAAACATACTATCACCCACTAATATTTTTTATAAATTTAAAAATAACTGATAATTCTATTTATTATAATTCTTTACCATAAGCTAATAATCTGTTCTTTATTTCTTTTTCATATCCATTTTCTGTAGGCTCATAATATTTCTTACCTAGAAGTTCTTTAGGTAAATATTCTTGCGAAATAAATGCTCCTTCATAATCATGAGGGTATTTATAACCTATACCATTTCCTAAATTTTTAGCTCCTGGATAAGAACCATCTCTTAAATGAATTGGAACTTTACCTATTTCTTTAGCTCTTATATCTTCTAAAGCCTTATCTATACCAACATAGGCTGCATTGCTCTTTGGAGCTGTAGCTATATATACTGCAGCTTGAGCTAGTGGTATTCTTCCTTCTGGCATACCTATTACATTTACAGCATTGAAAGCTGATACTGCAATACTCAATGCATTTGGATCAGCGTTTCCTACATCTTCTGAAGCACATATGATTATACGCCTTGCGATAAATTTAGGGTCTTCTCCTGCATTAATCATCTTTGCTAGCCAATACAAAGTTGCATCGGCGTCTCCACCTCTCATACTTTTAATAAATGCGGAAATAGTATCATAATGCTCGTCACCATTTTTATCGTATCTAGCTGTCTTTATTTGAATAGACTCTTTTATTGTATCCAAATCTATTTTTATAACTCCACTCTCGTCTCTCGGTGTTGAAAGTACTCCTATTTCAAGAGAGTTAAGTATAGTTCTACCATCCCCATCTGCTATGGTAATTAAATAATCTATTGCTTCCTCCGTTATATTTATCTTATATTCTCCTAATCCTTTGTCATTATTAAATAAAGCATTATTTATAAGTTTCTTTAAGTTATCTCTAGTCAATGATTCTAACTTTAAAATCATGACTCTAGATAATAAAGCTTTATTTACCTCAAAATAAGGATTTTCTGTAGTAGCCCCTATTAAAATAATTATTCCTCTCTCTACAAAGGGAAGTAATGCATCTTGCTGAGATTTGTTAAATCTATGTATCTCATCTACAAAAAGAATAGTCCTTTTATTATATAGCTTTAAATTTTCTTCTGCTCTATCCATTACTTCTCTAATATCCTTTACTCCCGATGTTACAGCAGATAATTTTTCAAATATCATATTTGTACTATTAGCTATTATCATAGCTAGAGTAGTTTTACCAGTTCCAGGAGGTCCGAAAAATATCATCGAAGTAATTCTATCTGCCTTTATTGCTCTATTTAAAAATTTACCCTCTCCTAAGATATGCTCTTGTCCTACAAATTCATCTATTTTCTCAGGTCTCATTCTATCAGCTAAAGGTGCATTTCTCTTCAATTTTTCTTCCATACTTAAAGTAAATAAATCCATATTATCACCTAATTAATTTTAGTTATATATAATATTATACTATAGCAGTTAACTGAATTAGTCAATTTGTAAAAGTTAGCATATAATGATTCAGCAATATCTATACGATTTAAGATGATTTATTTTTAATTCTAAAAATAAGAAATTATTTTACTGATTCTTCCTCAATATTCTTGTTAGATATAAAACTTATATCTTTTTGAAGTTTTCATATGAGCTTTAATTTATGTTTCAATTCTTTCAAAAGCTTTTCTTATCTTACTTTTAATACTTGCTTATTTCATAAAGTTATTATACTTATTATTATACCATATTTCTATTCCCAAAAGTTACTTCATCGTCTTCTATTACTATAATTTTCATATAGGTAAGTATTTACAATTTACTATAATTCACAGCAATCTTTATAACTTCTTGTTTACATGTCAGATGGAACTTTTCTATTATAAATCCTAAACAGCTAGAAGGACACTGTGTTAATAGTGTCCTTCTCCATTTCCCTCAACCTTAAGTGAGGTTTCACTTTTTCAGCTACAATTTATCTTTATCTAATTATTTTTTAATAGATTCATAATAGTTTTATATACTAATACTGGTGCTACTTCAAAAGAATATTTTTTCTCTATTCTTTCCGTGAATTTATGAGCATCTTTACCAAAAGCTCCTATGTCTAATACTGGTAAGTCTAATTTTTGCATATCTTCTAATGGTAAATCATATTTAGTTCCAAATCCAGGCATATTATCTTTCAATGCTGCTATGATTTTTGGATCTTTTGGTGCTGCACCATAACTTAAATCTGAGATGTATGGGAAGAATTTCTTATAAACTAATTTATAATCTGATTCAGTTGTACTCACAGCATCTGCTACTGCATCTAGCAATGCTTTTTCTTTTGGTGCACTTCCCTCTACATAAATATGAGGATAGTATGGTGGTGTATAGTATACTATAACAACTGGTTCTCTATCAGACCATAGACTGTGAACTTCTTCTACTAATTTCAATGAAAAATCTCTTTGATCTATGGATTCATCTTTTAACATTTCTTCTGTAAGCTTTGCAATTCTTTCATCAAGTTCATTTCCCATCTCTGATTTCACTTTTGTATATAGTTCTTCATAAGTTAATGCTCTTGCTTGCCATGGCAGTTTTTTATATTCTCTTCCTGCTAATTTACAAAATCTTTCATATTGTATATTTAAATTATCAATAGTTGATTGAAAAGCTTCTATAGCAGCACCTTTCATTTTTACTAGTACTTCATCTGGTGTGCTGCAATGTGTTGCATAGTTGAAGAACAAAGTAGCTGTTTTTGCTATTTGAACTGAATATTCTGGTTTTAAATCTCTTTGTTTTAAAGTAATTGGAGGAAGTGAAACTTCACCTTCTGCCACATCACAAAAATCTGCATTCAGATTGATTCTATTTGTAATAGAAGAAGCTATTTGGTTTGGATCTATTCCCTTAAATGATTCACCAACATGTGTTTCTTTACCTACTACATAGAATGACGGCATTAGTTTTCCTACTGTTCCTATATATACATATTTGTTTTCATCACCTTCAAACTCAGATGTCATATAGTCTGTATCTAAAAGTGCTAGATATTCAAAACCTTCTTGTTCTTGTATTTTTACTAATTCAGGTATTACAGATAACATACCGCCTGAGTTTCCTTCTTCATCGCAAACAGCAGCATATATCAAATTACCTTCAAAGTTTTCTATATCCTTTGATATTTCTTCCATCAATGCCATTATAATAGCATCACCAGTTTTCATATCGAAAAGTCCTCGACCAAATAAATAATCTCCTGATTCAAGATCACGTCTAACTTCCTCTGGTAGCGTAGATGCTATTTCTTTAAATTTCTCTGTTAATTCATATGGTTTGTTTGCATATTCTTTTAAGCTGCCATAATCAGAGATACCAACTGTATCTGTATGACCTATCATCAATACAGTTTTTTTACTATTGCCTTTCTTTCCCTTTAGCATTGCTAAAACAGATTTTCTGCCAAGTTTATCCTTGACCGCATCTACAAATCTTAGATGCTCCGGATTTTCTTTATAATAGTCCATTTCTGAAAAAATATCATAAACTTTTTGTACTGAATCTAATTCTCCTGGTGTTTCAACTACACTAAGTTGGTTTGTTAATTCTACTGCGATCTGCTCAATTCTTGCTGCAATTTCCTTATTCATAATTTACCTCCTAATTTTTATAATCCTTGTTTCTTGGATTTATTATATAAAGTTGATCCTATATAAAAAGCTGCATAAGTTGGAATGCCTAGAATTAAAGCTAATTTTTGTGTAGGATCAAAGAACATACCAATGAATAGTATTATACATAATGCTATCAGTAGTGCAGGCGTTACAGGATAGAATGGTGTTTTAAATTTTATATTCTCTATATTACCGCCCTTTTCTTTGTATTGTTTTCTAAATATGAATAAACATACTGCATATAATATATAAATGAAAATATTACTGATTCCAATTATTGAAGTTAAGAATAAATATACAGTTCCAGGTGCTACTATACTTGATATAACCGCAGCAACAGCAAATAGCATTGTAACGATTAATGCATTCATAGGAACCTTTTTACTATTAACCTTTGAGACAAATTTCGGTGCCTGATTAAAATTGCCCATTGACCATAATGATCTTGTACTTGAATATATAAACGCATTTGCCGATGAAAGTGCTGATGTTAATACAACAACGTTAACTATCAACTCTGCTGATTGGATACCAGCTAATTTAAAAACATAAGCAAAGGGACTTCCAGCCAAGTCTGCACTTCTCCAAGGAAGCACCGCAATTAAAACGACTAAAGATGCAATATAAGCTATTATCAAACCCCAGATTGTAGCATGAATTGCACGAGGTAAATCTTTTTCTGGATTTTCACTTTCACTTGCAGCAGCAGCAAAAATATCAGCTCCGCCATAGGCAAATGCTGCTGTCATCATTGTCATAATTACAGCTTTTGCACCATTTGGGAAAAGTCCTCCGTCATTTACGAAGTTCCTAAATCCAACTGCTTCTTTCCCTACTAATCCAGTAATCATTCCCAATCCTAATATTAAGAATACAACTATTAATATAAATTTTATACTACTAAATATAAAAGATGATTTTCCATATTTATCACTAGGTACTGCATTCATAATAAATAGTAGTATAGTAAAACCTATTATCCATATCATTGAATTCACATTAGGAAAAATATTTTTCATAATTATTGATGATGCAACTAGTTGCGATGGTATAGTAATAGCATAAGATAACCATTTTACCCATCCTACAGTAAATCCCATACTTGGATTAATAAGTTCTGTTGCATAAGCCTGTACTGTTCCTGCAACAGGCATTTCAACTAATAATTCGCCCAAGCAAAACATCATCAGGTACATTATTATTGCGCCAAATAAGTATGCTATTAATGTACCACCTGGTCCAGCTTGCTGTAGTACATAACCAGATCCTAGAAACAATCCAGTACCAATGGTTCCTCCAATACCAAGCATCATTATTTGATGTGTTTTCATGGAGCGTTGCAGTCCTTCTGACTTTTCTAAAATATCTTCTACATCTTTTTTTGGTTCTTTTGACATTAACTGTGCCTCCTTAGATTTTGTATTATATTAAAGTCTATAATAATATAAAGCAAATTTCATGCCAACTTCTAAAGTGTTAAAATACTAACATTTGTACATGTTTTAAAAAATAAAGGATATTTTATAAAAAAAATTTTTTTATTATAAAATATCCTTTACTATTCATACATTTATTATTTTGCTCAAAATAGCCATAATTATAAATATTTAATACTATAACTTTTCACAACTCCTCATACTAGGCATGTTTTATCCTTTATGTATACATCAAAAACTAATTTTCAATGAAGTTTCTCATTTATAGAAAAAAATAAAAACTAGATTTACCGGTTCTCATTTTTTTAAATTCTTAAATTCTTTTTTTATCCTTTCAAGTAAATCTTTTTCTTGAATAACTTGGACTCCAGTTTTTACTAATGCATTAATTGTAATAATCATATTCTCATAAGCTTTGTCAGTTAAAGTGGCATCTCTAAATTCTTCAGTATGGGCAGCAATACTTTCATCACCATATATGCCAAAGTATGGATGAATAGCTGGACACACATGGCTTACATTTCCCATATCCAAAGAACCAAAAGACAGTTTTATATTATCAGGATTTTCTATCCCCTGAATCCTTAAATTTTCGCTAAATACATTTGATAAACTTTCATTGGTTACTAAATCATCATATATAAATTCATAATTAGATATTTCCAAAGTAGTTCCTGTAGCTAATGCGGCACCTCTAGCACAGTTCTTAACTTTTTCCGCTAATTCTTGTAAGTAAGCTTTCGTTGCAGTTCTTACATAGAATTGAGCAATAGCTAAGTCTGGAACTATATTTGCCGCTTTACCACCTTCAGTTATCACTCCATGAATTCTAGCAGAGGGCAATATATGCTCCCTCAGAGCATTTATACTATTAAAAGTCATTATTACGGCATCTAATGCATTAATACCTTTTTCTGGATCTGAGGCAGCATGTGAAGCTTTACCTTTGAAGCTAAATTGTATTGGTTCCAAAGCTAAAGATGTCCCACTTTTATTATATACAGGTGCTGGATGAGCTAGCATAGCTATATCTATATCCTTAAATGCTCCTTTTTCTACCATTGTAACCTTTGCTCCGCTGGTTTCTTCTGCAGGAGTTCCAAAAACTATAACCTTTCCTCCTATTTCATCTAATAAATGCCTTAAAACTATAGCTGCCCCTGTATTAGTAGTTCCAAGTAAATTATGACCACATCCATGCCCGATTCCCGGCAAAGCATCATATTCAGATAAATAACATATTGTAGGACCTTCTTTATTGCTTTCATATCTAGCCTTAAATGCAGTTTTTATTTCAAGATATTCTTCCTCTATCTGAAATCCATATTCTCTTAAAAGATTGATATGAGCCTTTGAAGATTTAAACTCCTCATATCCTAATTCTGGGTTATTGTAAATATATTCATTCAATTTCTTTAAATCATCTAATATACCGTAAGTAATACTATTAATTCTCTCTATCATATTAATCCCACCTAATTTTATATTTAAAATCTCCTAATCACTTTCCCTAGCCTATTTTGTAATATCTCATTATTTTGTAAAGCTATTTCGCCATTTATTATAACATACTCTATTCCTAAAGGAGATGCTGTTGGATTATCAAAAGTTGCACAATCTATTATTTTATCATAGTCAAAAATGACAATATCTCCATCCATTCCTACTTTTATCTCACCTTTATGTGCTAGTTTTAGTCTTTCAGCGGGTAGTTTAGTCATCTTTTTCAATTGATCTATCAGCTCTAACCTATTGCCATCCCTAACATATCTTCCAATTATTCTAGGAAAAGTACCAGCCGCTCTAGGATGTCCTTGTCCTTTATTCAGTAGACCATCACTAGCTACATAGACAAAAGATTCTTTCAAGGATTCAATAACTTCATCTTCATTCATTACAAAAGCTACTGCCAACATATTCGGATATTCTTTTCTTACTTTATAAAATATTTCTTCTGTACACCTGATATTTTTATAGGGTTCTTCCGTTAACAATATGGAGTCATAGCTTTTGTTCCAATTGTCAAAACACCCATCATCAAAAACTGAACTCCCTATAAAAGTACTAAAGGCATCATAGGGATAACAATCTGCCCTTACATCTATTCCTCTATCTATGGCTTCTTTTATGATATCTAAAGATTCTCTCATCTGTCCCATAGCAGTACAGCTCCCGAGATGAGATATCTGCATAGGCAATCCCGTGGCTTGAGAAATCATTATCAACTCTTTTATAGAGTCTATTCCTTTTTTAGCATCGGCTCTATAGTGTGCTGATATCAAAATATCATATTCTTTTATAGAATTACAGATTTCTAGAATCTCTTCCAAGGATATTCCTGGAGAATATTCTATACCAAAGGATAATCCTACAGCACCATTTTTTCCTATATCCTCTTTTATTAAATCTATCATTTTTTCTATTTGTTCTTTAGTTGCTTCCTTATATCTATCTATGCCAAGTTTATTTCTATAATAATTGTGACCAGCAAAGATCATGTAATTTATGGGAGCTCCATTACTGTCTATAAAGTTAAAAAACTCATCAATACTTTGTCTATTATTTCCACAATTTCCTCCAACACAGGTTGTAACACCCATTTTAAGCATTTTATATGCTATATCGTAAATTTCCTCATCTTCACCATCTATAATTTTTTCCTCATGCATATGAATATCAATAAACCCTGGAGATACGATTTTATCCTTTGCATCTATTATTTTTCTTCCGCTATTGAGACTACTATCTATAGATGCAATTTTATTATCTTTAATTCCAATATCTTTAACCGTTAACTTATTTTTGTCAAAATCTACTAAAGTGCCATTTTTTATAATTAAATCATACATATTCTTTCCTCCTCATGGCTTAGCGATTTTAAATTCTCATAGTCCCGTTTTTCTCAAATTTTTCATGCCAAGAAAAAACTTCTTTTAGTATTTTAGGGGTATGAGAAGCATTGATCTTTGTTATCGTTTTATAATAATCCATAAGCATTGGCTTGTAATATTTATTGCTACAATTTTTTATTATTGTTAAAGCCCTTTCTTTAGGCGATAATCCTCTTAAATCTGCCACTCCTTCTTCTGTTATTATTATATCTACATCATGTTCAGTATGATCTACATGAGAAACACAGGGTACAATGGAAGAAACATTACCATTTTTTGCGGTGGATTCAGTGAAAAAAATAGAAATATAAGAATTTCTAGCAAAATCTCCAGAACCACCTATTCCATTCATCATCTTTCTCCCCAATATATGTGTAGAATTTACATTACCATAAATATCTACCTCAATAGCTGTATTTAAAGCAATAACTCCCAATCTTCTAATTATTTCAGGATTATTGCTTATCTCCTGTGGTCTCAAAACTATCTTTTTCCTATATTTATCTAAGTTTTTATAGAATTTTTCTAACCCCTCAGGAGATGGGGTTATAGCAGTGCCAGAAACAATATTAACCTTGTCATAATCTATTAATTCCAACATGGAGTCTTGTATTACTTCTGTATAGAAATTTAAACTTTTTAAGTTTGAATTCTTAAATCCTCCTAAAACTGCATTAGCTACGGATCCTACTCCAGATTGAAAAGGTAGTAGTTCTTTAGGTATCCTTCCTCTTTTAATTTCTTCCTCTAAAAAATCTATTAGATATCCTGACATTTTTATATTATTTTGATTAATAGATGCAAAGGGCCTAACATCATCTCTTTTATCAGTTATGACTATAGCTGCCACCTTATTTAAATCTATAGGTATAAAATTTTCTCCAATTCTATCAGAAGCTTTCACTATGGGTATTGGCTCTCTATATGGTGGATTTTTTGTTTGATATATATCATGAATTCCTCTTAACTCTCTTGGCTGACTAGTATTTATTTCTATTATTAATTTTTCTGCTTTTTCAATTATTGTTGGGGTAATACCAACTGAAGTAGATGGAATAATATATCCTTCTTCTGAAATTTCAACGGCTTCAATGATCCCCAAATCAATTTTACCTAAAAAGCCATAATTTATATATTGGGATAAATGACTTAGATGAATATCAACAAAACTAATTTCTCCATTATTTATACTATTTCTACAGCAATCATTAGTCTGATATGGTATCCTCTTACTAATAATACCTCTTTTAGCAAATTCTCCATCTATCTCATCTCCCACTGAAGCTCCTGTAATTAAGGTTATAGAAATTCTTTCCTTACTTTCATCTAGTCTCTTAACTAATGCTAAAGGAATTTCTTTCGGATAACCTGAAGGTGTAAATCCACTGGTTCCTATGATCATCCCATCTTTAATAAGCAGTGAAGCTTCTTCAGAACTAATTATTTTTTTTCTTAGATAGTTTCCTTTTATTCTATCTTTAATCATGGAATTAACCTCCTATATATTATAGGCAGAAATTTTATTCTGCCTATAATATTTATAAATCATTGGATTTGACAAAATTCTTCAGCTATTCTACAATAAATCTCTACATAGTCTATCAAATGCTTTATAGGAATTCTTTCATCCTTAGTATGAGAATAAGAAATATCTCCGGGTCCTGTAACTACTGTTGGAATATTGCCAAAGTTTGATAGTAGTGCTGCATCTGTCCAGCCTCTTCTTCTTGTCAAATTGGGTTTTTCGCCACTTACTTGGATCAAAGCATTTTTAGTTGCAACGACTATAGGGTCCTCAGGATCTGTCATCAAATAGAGATGATCTAATGTTAAGAAATTATTATCCATTCTTATTATCTCTGCATCAAATTCTCTATCCTCTTCTTTTAGTTCCAAAACTATATCTTCAAGCTCTTTAAATACAGAATCTACACTTTCTCCTGGAATATATCGCCTATCAATCTTGATAGAACACCAATCTGCTACTGTACTTGGTTGACTTCCTCCTTCAATTCTCCCAAAGTTCATAACTGAAGGTCCCATATATTCATTATCTCTTTCTGCTAATTTAGGCATTAACCTTTCTTCAATCCTTAGAATCAGTTTTGCTGTCTTAGAAATCGCATTAATTCCCAAATGTGGAACTCCACCATGTGCCGCCTTACCTTTAACTTTTATTTCTATCCATTCCAATCCTCTATGTCCTATGGCATATTCATAATTAGATGGTTCACCTACAATAGCACCATCTGCCTTGATATTTGATTTTACTAGGGCTTCAGTACCTTCACTTTGTTCTTCTTCACCCAATACACCAGTGAAAATAATATTGCCCTTCATAGATTTATGAGATCTCTTAATAGCAAGCATAGCTATTAACATAGAAGCTATAGGTCCCTTCATGTCTGAAGTTCCTCTTCCCCATATAAAGCCATCTTTAACTTCTCCACCATAGGGATCTATTATCATATTATAAGGAGGCACAGTATCCATATGTCCATTGAACATAAGGGTTTTACCAGTTCCTTCGCCTTTTAGATTCACTATAACATTTTTCCTAAGTCCGTCTACTTCCTGATATTCTACTTCTAAGCCATTTTCTTTACTAAATTTATAAATATATTCTGCAACTTCCTTCTCACGATTCTCCGCATCTTTATGGCTAGGTATTCTTACCAATTCCTGAGTCAGTTTTATTAACTCTTCCTCAGAAAAAAAATTCTTATAATCTATCAATGTAGTCCCCTCCAATCTTTATGTTAAAATGGCCCATAAGATATTGCATTAGCTATTACTAAGAACGCCATGCCAGTTCCAATCCAGATTAACATTAAAGGCCATATGAACTTAAACCATTTTTCATAAGGAATATTACCCATAGATAAATATCCCATTAGTGCTGCAGAAGTAGGAATAATAGAATTGGTAAATCCATCACCAAATTGGAATGCCATAACTGCTGTCTGTCTTGTAATTCCTAATAAATCTGATAATGGAACCATAATCGGCATAGTTGCAGCAGCTTGACCACTACCAGATGGAATGAAGAAGTTAATTATTACTTGAACTATATACATTCCAATAACCGATATAGACTTAGGTAATATTTGAATTGCTTTAGCTAAACCGTATACAATACTATCTATTATTAAACCATCTTTCATAACTATTAAGATGCCACGAGCTACCCCTACAACTAGTGCTCCAAATGCAATAGATTTTGCACCTACGACAAATTCTTGAGCAATTTTACTAGGTCCTAATCCACCAATTAGTCCACTTATAACACCCATTGCTAAAAATGTAGAACCAATTTCTAAGATATACCAATCAAATTTAAATACCCCAGTAATTATTACGGCAAATCCTGCAATAACTGTCAATAATATAATGTTATGATGAACTCTCATTGTAGGGACATTATTTAAATCTATTATTTTACCTCTTTCTTCTAACTCCAATTCTGCAACTACACTTTTAGATGAATCCTTCTTAACTTTTTCTGCATATCGAATTATATAAATAGCAGTAATTATTAGTAATACCACAAATATAATTATTCTCATAATGATTCCAGAAAACAAAGGTAATTCAGCAATACCTTGAGCTACACCTACACTAAAAGGATTCATAAATCCTGAATTAAATCCACAAGCAGCTCCTAAGGTTATCATTGCTGTTCCAGTAATTGCATCAAATCCCAAGGCCCTAGCTAAAGCTATACCTATAGGTACGAATACTATAGTTTCCTCAGCCATACCAAAGGTTGCTCCACCAATGCCAAATATCACCATAAATATTGGAATCATTAAATTCTCTTTACCATTCAATCTTTTTGCTAATCTCCCTATACCCGCCTCAATAGTTCCAGTTGCTGTAATAATTTGAAATGCTCCACCTACAATGAATATGAAAAAAATTATTTGTGCTGCATCTTCCATTCCTCTTGGCACAGCCTGAACTAATGCAAAAGGTTTTATAGGATTTTGTTCAACATTATGAAATGAATCTGGACTCACCAAGGTTCTTCCTGTAGCCTCATCCTTTACTCTGTCAAATTCTCCAGCTGGGATTACATAAGTCAATATTGACATGATGATAATAACTGAAAAAAGAATTACATAGGTATGTGGTACTTTAAATTTTTTCTTTTTTACACTTTCTACCATGAAAATCCCTCCTATTTTTTATCACAATTTTTTTACTAAGATGCAGTCAAGATAGTATAATTTTCCCTCCCTTATAAATTTAATTTGCTAATTCTGTCTGCATAATGCATTAATTTTCGTAAAATCGTATCTCTTTCCGCATCAACAATATTACCTTTAATATATTTTACAGCTATGCATGCTGTAACTTTATTATTAAAATTCTTAACTGGAACTCCTATACCTACAAGGCCTTTCATATTTTCTTCATCACTTATTGCGAAACCTTGCTGTCTTATACTTGAATATTCTTGTAATAATTGTTTTGGATCAGTAATAGTATTTGGACCTTTTTTTTCTAGATTGCTTGAATAAACTATTTCCTCTAATCTATCATAGGGCTCATAATATGCCATAATACATTTACCATAAGCTCCACAATGTATTGGATAATAAGTTCCCACTTTAAATCCTATCTGAATAGGTTGATAGCTTTCCAATTCGAACAAACTTAATATCCTATCTTCTAATAGAATTGCGTACCCTATTGATTGCTTTATTTCTTTAGCTAACTCCTCCAATATTATCCTTATTTGTTCCATACTAGTGTGATTATATAAATAGGCAGCCCCTATATGATATGATCCCGGTCCAATAGAATATTTTTTAGAACTTGGACTTTGATGAACCATTTTATTTTCTATTAGAATATTAAGTATCCTATGTACTGTACTTCTATGTATTTTCAATTCTTCGCTTATTTCTAAAGCAGTTTTTTCGTAAGGTGGTACGGCTAAATTTTCTAAAATTAGGAAAGCCTTATCAATTGATGAATAATTATCTTTCATTTTATTCCTCCTTAATTTTGTCCACTATGCTGACATGTGTTTATTCTATTGACATTATATATAATATTCGACAAAAATTTAAAAATTCCTTCTTTTTTTTAGAATTTTTTCAATATTTTTTATTTTTATTTAAGTATTACTTAAATAAAAATAAAAGTCTTAAAAAATATTACTTTTTCAAGACTTTTTATTTCTATTCTTTTAATTATTCAATTATCTCTTTTTCAACATATTCGGAAGTCATACCTCTCAGTATACCAACATAAGACATTCTAAATTCTATAATATCTCCTACTTTATAATCTACCTCACTATCTGATCCATCTAGTATAAGATGATCCGAACTACCACCAAGGATAATTATCCCTTCGTCTAATGGATAAAGAGCTTCAAAGTCAACGTCTTGTTTTCCTACAGCACAAAGAATTCTTCTGCGAACTCCCCTATCTATAAAAGTTGGTATATTTCCAAAGGCATCTCTTCCTATCTTTCCAGTAGGCAACGAAGGTTTTTCTTTTACTTCAATAATCTCCACTTGAAGGGTAAACGCATCATTTTTTGTACCTTCTATCTGTTCTCCATAGGCTGATTCAGTTCCAAGTATTAAAGATTCACCTAGTCTTAAATTATTTAATCTATCAATTTTGTTATCTGGTAGCAAATGAACTGTACTTGAATTTCCTCCAGATAAGATTTCTAATTCTATATTATATTTTTCTTCTATTTGTTTCTCTAATTTAGCTAATCTATTTAAAATCTCTTTAGTTGGTATTACTCCACCATAGCATGTTAGATTAGTACCTAGACCTATAATTTTAACACCTTTCAATTCTATCATCTTTTCTATAGAATTAAATAGAGATTTTTCATCATAATATCCTTCTCTTAAGTCTCCTAAATCTACCATTAAAATGATTTTATGAATCTTCCCTTTCTCCAAAGCTTTTTCTGATAAGGAAGTAATAGTATCTAATTCTGAGTTAAGGGATATGTCTGCATACTCTACTATTTTTTCTGCTTCGGATTTCATAGGTAATCTTAACATTATTTTTGGTATGTCTAGTTCTTTTAATCTTATAAGATTTTCAATCCTAGAATCTGCTAGATAAGATACTCCACCTTCAATATATGCTTTAGCAATTCTAGGATTACCACAGAAAACCTTTGTTACTCCTGCAACTTTTATACCTTGGCTGTTACATAATCCAACTACAGATCTTACATTATTTTTTATAGTTTCTAAATTAACTGTCATTTTGGGATAACTCATATTTTATTCCCCCTTAAGACTGTTTTCTAATAGCCTTAATGCTTCTTCTGGATATTTCTTAGCCATTACTCCAAGTGAAGCCATTATATAATGATTATCTATTAATATTTCAGCCTCAGCATTTGGAAGTAAATCATTTCCTTTATTGGAAAGTGCAATTTCTCCAAGTATCATTTTTCTATTAGGCAACCGTGTTAGTGCACCACCTGTACCAATTATATATTTTACTTGGGTTAAATCTTTACCTTCTGCAATGGTTTTCTTACCACTTGGTCCATATAGATGCTTAAGTCCTCCTGCATGCCTTCTCACTGCTGTAATAGTTGCATGCAATGTCAACTTTTCTACAAACTGCTTTTCTAAATCTGTCTCTGGAATTGGCTTATGATGAGCAATTAGATCTTCCAGTTCTTCCATGGTGATTTGTAGTTCCTTAACTAATTCTTCTTTCCCTACCATATCTACTACATTTTTCATGCTCACATAAACTCCAAGGTCTCCTTCTACAGTTCTCTTAGCCTTAGGCTCTGGATTAATTAAAATTCTTGATATTTCATCACTGTCCTCTGTAACTGAATGAACATCTGTTGTAGCTCCACCTACATCAATTGTTACTAAATCTCCAATGTCATCGTATAAAAGCTGAGAAGCTGCCATTACCGCTCCTGGTGTTGGCATAATAGGACCAGTTACCATTTCCCTTACACGCTCCATACCTGGTGCGTGAATTATATGCTTTTCAAAGACTTCTTGAATTACCTTTCTTGTAGGTTCTACATTTAATTCATCAATCTTAGGATAAACATTATCAACTATATAAAGCTCTGTTTGTTTGCCTTCAAAAGCATCCTTTACATCTTCATGATTTTCTATATTACCTGCATATATAACAGGTATGTTTAAATTCAATTCTGCAATAAGCTCTGAATTATAAAGTGCTGTATCTCTTTCACCATAGTCTACTCCACCTGCAATTAAGATGATATTAGGCTTTATTTCTTCTATCTTTCTTAGATCAGACTTTCGTAGCCTACCAGCTGTAATGAATTTAATATTAGCTCCTGCACCTAATGCGGCCTCTTTAGCAGCTTTAACAGTCATATCATATACTAATCCATGAACGGTCATTCTAAGACCTCCAGCTGCAGAGCTAGTCGCTATAAGTTCATCATAGTCTATAGATTCTTCACCAAGATTTTTTGCTAAATCATCTATAGCCCCTTTTAGTCCAATATTAACATCACCTTCTAATACAGATGTAGCAGATTGACCCTGCCCGATAAATTTCGGGCAGGTATCTAAATCATTAAATGCATTAACTACAGTTGTAGTACTACCTATCTCTGCAACTAATAGATCAATTTTCATTGCTCATCGCTCTTCTCTTTTCAACTAAGAATGTAGCAACATGGGCTCCTTTTGTACCTCTACCAAATCCAGCGTCCATACCAGATTCAATAGCTAACTCATTAGATACTTGAGTTCCACCAGCCGCAAGGATGATTTTATCTCTTATACCTTTTTCAATACATAAGTCATTTAATTTTTTCATGTTCTTATAGTGGATATCATCATGAGAAATAATAGTTGATGAAAGAATTGCATCAGCATTTAATTCAATCGCTGCGTCAACTAATTTTTCAACTGGTATTGACGTACCTAATATATGACATTCAATACCATATTTCTCTATTCCACCATGTTTAATATCAATGATTTCACGAATACCTACGGAGTGTTCATCTTCACCAACAGTTGCTGCTACAATCTTCATTGGCTTAGCTTTAATATCTTCACGGATTTCTTCTTCAGTTAATACCTTTGGTTTTGGAGGTATAACTAAATCCTTAGTATCTATAGTAAATGCAACTCTACCTTTTAACTCTATACGAGTTCCTTCAGCTTCTTGCATTATTTCTTTGTGGATTACCTCTACATCTTCTAATCCCATTTTCTTGCCTATTTCAATAGCAGCAAATTCTGCTGTTCTTTCGTCAGTAGGTAAGAATAATGTTTGTAAGACAATACCATCTCCAAGCCATTCCATCTCAGGCTTAATCTTAGATGTAGTTCTAAGTTCCTTAACTTCTTCTAGTCTTACATTAACATTATCGTTTTCATCTAATTCATCTATAAATATAATCTTAGATGGATCTTCAAATGTTCCTCCATCGATTAGAGCAGCTGGATTATCTACTAAGCTTTCATTATATTGACCCACGTTATTATATCCAAAGTGTGCAGTTACTGGAGCCATATAATCAGCATCTCTTTCGTATACTGTTCCTTCTCCTACTCCAGCATCAGCTTTTCTAATTATACCATCGTTGTTTCTTTCTGGATAATATCCGGAGTCAACGAAGAATCCAGCTTCTACTGCGTTAAAGTATCCACCAGCTTCAATGATTTCCTCCATGAATAGGATAGCTCTTTCTTTTAGTTCTCTAACCTTATCTGCTAACTCGCCTTTATCTCTCTTGATTTCAACCATTGCACCTAATCCATCCATACCAGCAAAGGCTTGTTTAGCCGTGTCTACTGCTTCAATATTATAAATATGCCATGGTACATTTCTTCCTTCATCTGGAGTGATTGTAGATTGAATATCTGCTCTAGTTAATTGAGAAATTAATAGGTTAAGCACATGGGTTACAGTTGCTTCTCTAGGAGAAGATTCCATGTATTTTGTATTCATTTGTGCTCTCATCTTATACTCTCTGAAAAATTCTCTTAAAGCTACAGCATAAGGTAAATCCAATCTCATACATGGTGCTGGTGGTGCTGTTGGTGGTACTGTTGAAAGACAGATATTTTCTTTCTTCATTCCAACTTTTACAGAGAATATTGAGTTTATAGCATGTTGTACCATAAGCTCTGGCATTACCTTCCACGCTTCTCTTGCAGTAGCATTTGCATTATGAGCACCATCTATTTGTGCTATATCTGCCCAAGCCATAACCCTCTTAGCTTCTGCTGCATCAACGAAGGATCTAATCATGTTTATAT
Organism: uncultured Tissierella sp.; assembly: GCF_902479755.1. Taxonomy (NCBI): domain Bacteria; kingdom Bacillati; phylum Bacillota; class Tissierellia; order Tissierellales; family Tissierellaceae; genus Tissierella; species uncultured Tissierella sp. The sequence continues at coordinate 22,020 of NZ_CABSQO010000026.1, forward strand.
TTCTATAAAGAACATTATATTGAGGGTCTTGATGAGCTCCATTTACTCCTTCTTCAGCAAACATTACTGCAATTTCTGGACCTGCTACACCAGACACATAGGAGTGGTAGTTAATTGGTCTTCCTACTTCGTCTTCTATAAAATCTAAAGCTTTTCTTTGAGCTCTAACTTGTTTTCTTGAAATAGGAATTCCACCTACTCCCTGAGGAGTTCCTTCTATAAGGCTCTCAAAGTGAGATTGTCCTGCTGTTCTAATAACCATTATATGGTCTGCTCCATGCCATGCAGCCATTCTCATACGTCTTATATCATCTTCAAACCTACCTGATGCAATTTCTGTTGTGATTACAGCCTTTGGTTGTGGATCTATATTATCAAAATATTTTGCAGCTGGTAACGGTTGACTATTTTCTAAGGATTCGGATGTATCATAATATTCAAACTTACCTATTTGTCTCTTTTCTTCTGTTCCTTCTCTCCAGTGCCAGCCTCTTCTTCTAGGTTTATATTTATCAATATCTTTTAAAATATATTCTATGTCTAATTTTTTATTTGGTTTTAATTCCATTAGTTGGCACCTCCTTTAAATAAAACTACTACGTCATCCCACATTTCACCATTAACTAGTTTAAGCCCTGCTTCTCTAATGTCCATATTCTTTTCCTTAGCTAATTTGTAAACTATATGTCCTACACCTTTACCCATTAGCCCTCTATCAATTGCTCCATCAACAATAGATTTGGCTTCTATACTTGAAAAACCCATTCTTAGTAATACGGATCTTTCAATAGATGGAGATGTGTTTTTTCTAGCTAATTCAACTATTGGATCAACTATCTTTCCAGCTAATTCCCAAAACCTAGCTTCCAATTCTTCTTCTGTTAAATTAGCTAAATGTTTTCTTCTATCTTGAAAATCATCTGCTCTACTCATTTTTCAACCTCCTATTAATAGCTTATTCCTAATTCATCTAACACAGATTTGACAAATTCAGCATTTGATCTAGTGTCTTCAACAAGGAAATCTATATCTTCTTTAGTTGCTTTAGTTGCTTTAACATGATCTACTGCATTTCTTATATAAGATCTTCTAGTTTTATTCAAATCTAATTCTTGTAACTTAATATAGGATGGGTCTTTTGGAAGTATTATATTCTTTCCAGGTATCTCATCAGCTGGATCACCTATTATTACTTCTATTCCATTTTCCTTAGCAAATGTAAGTTGAGGATTAATATGTTTACCTGCTCCTGTATATTCTGTTTCTTGTACTACTATTATTTGGTCTTCATCCATTTCTTGCGCTAGTTTAAAAGCAGCCGATAATGCAGTATTTCCTGCTGGTCCTCTTTCAAGTCCCTCTAATTGAGCTAATAATTCTGTCATATAGAATACTGTACCTTGGTTCATAGTAACATATCTGTCAATATATCTTAGAGGTCTAGCTGCTGATCTAGGAACATCAGATCTATCTGGCCAAGTAGCGAAGGGTATACCAAATCCTGTATGTCCTGTTGTAAATGATTTTTTGTTAAATTGTGTATCTGAGGCCATATGAAGCCCTTGTAAACTAACACTTGCGCCTACTATTTGAGTATTAGTTGCTCCTGCCTTGATTAATCCTCTAGCAGTACCAGTTAAGTTTCCTCCACCAGCATTTGTAATAACTACTACATCTGGGTCTTTTCCTTCTCTTTCTCTAAATTCCATAGATAGTTCATATCCTAGAGTTTCAACTCCAGCTATACCAAATGGAGAATATAAAGAAGCATTAAAATAACCAGTTTCTTCTAATAATACTAGGAATGTATAGAATAGCTCTGGTCCTACTGTTAGTTGAACTACTTCTGCACCATAAGCTTCACATGCCCTAGCTTTTTCGATTATTTCTGGCTGACCTACTCCTCTAGAATCATAACATTCTTGAACTATGATACATTTTAGACCTTGCATTGCAGCTTGAGATGCTACTGCAGCACCATAATTACCTGATGTAGCTGCTATAACGCCTTTATATCCTAATTTTTTTGCATGATAACATGCTGTAGCTGCTCTTCTTGCTTTAAAGCTACCAGAAGGATTTCCTGCCTCGTCTTTAACAAATATTCTTGCTCCCTTTCCTTTTGGTGCAAATTTTCTAGCTAATTCCGTTAAATTTCTAAGTTCAAATACTGGAGTATTACCTACTCCTGTTCTTCCTTGGATTTCCTCAATTTCTTGTAGACTATAGCCTGTTTCTCTCATCATCTTTTCATAGTCAAAAGCTATGCTACCTGACTCAAATATTTCATAATCTATACCAACTGCTTTTTTCATTATCTCTGGTCTTCTTGCCATAACAGCATCATAACTCATATCTCTAGTCATTATTATTCACCATCCTTTGCCAATAATTCTCTTGCTTGACGACCTATATATAAAAGTTCAGGAACACATTTTCCAAAGTCATGTTTGTAATATGGATTAACTTCTAATAAATCTCCTTCTACTGTTCTTCCGATATAAGTTTCTACTTTTACTTTATCACCGATATTTGCACTTTCGTCTAATAAAAATCCTTTAACCCACATCTCTAGTGGTACATTTTGTGTATCTTCTGGAATACTTGTTGCTCTTTGTCCTACTTCTAATACTATATTATGAATTCTTACCCAATCACCACGTTTTGCATCCATTTATATCCCTCCATTTAATCAATTCTCAATGCACAGTTCACAATTAACAATTAAAACATTACCTTAGATTACTCATTAACCTTGTAAAAAAGACAGGAGAAACACCCATACTCTTTTGGGGGAATATCTCCTTATCTTTTAATTGTTAATTGTTCTTCGTTAATTGTTAATTGTTTTAATTAGTCTTCTATTAATTCTCTCATATCTCCCATGATAGCCCTTGGAACTGGTAAATCTATCATAGTTTTTAAACCTGGTCTTGCGTTGATTACGTTTGGAATCATATTAACTGTCATAGCTATAGTCCCAATACCTCCTGGTACTTCAGGGGTAATTTGCATATTGATATTTGGTGTACCCTTTATTGTTATATAATCTCCTGTTGTTCCACCTTCTAATTGTGGTTCAACTTGTTGTGGATGAAGCATTTCAATTTTTAGCTCTCCATCAACATAGCCAAATCCTTTCATGTTACATCCAGCTACATCTCCAGGTTGCACTTCTGCATATGGAGCTTTTCTATATACTGATGAAACAATAGGTGCTCTATCTAATTTAATTTCATCACTTAATTTCCATCCTAAAGCATCTGCTATCATAGTGATTGATTCTGGGAATCCTACGTGTCCAGCTAAATCATTTTCTGCTACTCTTTTGTTAAATGTATCTACAGTAATACCTACTCCTTGGCCATGCATTACTGCTGGACCAAATGGTGAAAGATTATTGATTCTCTCAGCCTTAATGCTTTCTACATCTATACATGCTCCAGTAAGTGTAATTACTAGTAAGTCCATAATAAGTCCTGGGTTGATACCAGTACCTAATACAGTAACTCCATTTTCTTTAGCTATTCTATCTAATTCTTTAGCTAATTCTGGTTCTTGTGCTTGTGGATATGCCATTTCCTCTGCAGTAGATACTACATTAATTTTTCTTTCAAGGCAATATTTCATTTTATCAAAAGAATCTCTTGTAAATGAATCAGTAGCAATTACTACGATGTCTGCAACACCTTCTTTTATTACATCTTCATAAGAACCTGTAAGTAAGTCTTTTCTATTTCCTCTTTCAATATCTAAGAAGTCATACATAGATTTTCCTATCTTGTCCCCTCTTACAACTGCTCCAACTATATCTACACCTTTCTTGTTTAAAAGCATTTCTGCTATACCTTTACCCATTGCTCCTAAACCCCATACAATTACTCTTACATTATCTTTTCTCATGAAATAAACCTCCTTAATTAATTTTAATTTATTATATATGCAATGTCTTTGTCACACTTATTATATATGCAATATCTTTGCCAACTTTTTAAAGAATTATTATACTTATAGAAAATTGTCTATTTATAGCGGTTTATCACAGCAAACAAAAGTATTTTCAAACAATTTTAAATTTTAAAATATATAAAAAAATGCAATAATATTTGCATCTAGATGCAAATATTATTGCATTACCTCTTATATTTTTTTAATTTATGCTGTAATGTCTGTCTTTTTATTCCCAATTCTTCTGCAGTTTTAGATATATTATATTGATTATTATTTAAAGCATTAAATATAATATCCTTCTCCATCTCTTCTAATATGTTAGGTAAAGTTTTATTTTTCTCCTGAAAGACAATAGCATTTTTCAAAGGCTTATCTTGCATTATATAGATGGAAGAAATAAAATCTTCCTTTTTCAATATCCTTTCTTCATCATCTACTATATTCATAGCTCCTTCTATAACATTGCCTAATTCTCTAACATTTCCAGGCCAAGTATATTCCATGAAAGAATTTATTACCTCTTCAGATATCTTCTCTATTTTCTTTCCTAAAAGAGAATTATATTTATTGACAAAATGATTTGATAATACTAAAATATCTTTTTTTCGTTCCTTTAATGATGGTATCTGTATAAAAATAACATTTAATCTGTAATATAAATCTTTTCTAATGGTTTCTTTCTTTAAGGTCTCTAAAGGTTCTTCATTTGTAGTAGCTATTATTCGTACGTCAATAGGTATATCTTTTGTCCCTCCTACACGTCTTATATATCCTTCTTGCAATACCCTTAAAAGCTTTGCTTGCAAAGGCAATGACATAGAATTAATCTCGTCTAACATTAGAGTTCCACCATTAGCTTGTTCAAAAATTCCCTCTCTTTCAACTGCTCCTGTAAATCCTCCTTTGTCAGTTCCAAATAATATTCCTTCTAATAGTGCCTCGGGTATAGCAGCACAATTTTGTGCTATAAAAGGTTTATTAGCTCTTATACCTCCATAATGGATACTCTGGGCAAACAGTTCTTTACCAGTACCTGTATCTCCATATATAAGCACACTGGAACTTGAATTACTAGCCTTTCTTGCTATTTTCTTAGCTAATGACATAGACGGATCTTCGCCTATAATATCATCAAAATTATATCTTTTTATCTTAGCTCTAAGACTTTTCTTTGATGATTTAGTTGATGATAGTTCATTTTGTAATTCTATTAATTGATCAGATAAGTTTTTAATATGTGTTATGTTATTAGCTATTTCAAGAGCTCCTATTATCTTCTCATCCGAATAAAGAGGTATAGTTGAATTTATAGTAGTTATCCTTTGTCCCTTAAAGTTTAAATAGGATTGCGTACTATTTAAAATAGCTTCTCCTGTATGAAGTACCTTTATTAAAGTAGATGTCTCTTCATTTAGACTAGGAAAGATATCTAAAATATCCTTTTCAATTACTTGATTTGTATCTAGCCCTTCTAGCTGAGCCATAACTTTATTATAGATTACAGTCCGTCTCTCATTATCTATGACGTGAATCCCTATATCTGCATGATGCAAAATATTTTGCATTATGATTTTGTTTAAGTCTATTTTCTTCATTCTATCATCCTTAGTTTAATGATTTAAGGTTATAGCTGCAATCATTCTATTTTTTGTTCCTTTTTCTTTTCTATAGGAATATAAATTATCTATATTACAAGATGTACATAATTTACTTAAGAAAGTTTTCTTTTCACTTACTCCTAGATTTATGAGATTCATCTTATTTACTTTCCATAAATCTAAGTACATCTTATGATCCCTATATATAATCATATCTATATAATCAGGATATTGTTTCTTAAAGAGTTTTTCTACATCAAGTCCTATTTCATAACAACAAGATCCGATAGATGGACCTATTGCAGCTGAAATATCTTCTATATTACATCCAAAATGTTCAATCATATTTTCTATTACTACTTTGACTATATTATTTAAAGTTCCCTTCCAGCCAGCATGGGCCAAGGCTATTACTTCTTTAATATTGTCATAAAAATAAATAGGTACACAATCAGCATGGTAAGTACAAAGTGCTATACCCTTTTTATTGGTTATAAATCCATCCTTCTCTTGGGTACTTACTTCAATAATATTTTGATCTTTTATAATCAGTACATCCGTTCCATGAACTTGTTTTGCTCTATAGATATTTTCTTCATGTATATTTAATACTTCAGATAAATTATTAAATAATTTGTCCTGCTCCCAGCCTATCCTCGTCGAAAAAATATGATTCATCTTTTCATCAAAGTTAAATCCCTCTATTTGATAATATAAAATATTATCTTTATATTTCTTTATAATTTCCATATTTATCTCCTATTTTCATTTCCTTCATCTAATATTTTTTTTAATTCTTCCATAAATGAATTTAAATCTTTAAACTGTCTATAAACAGATGCAAATCTTACATATGACACTTCATCAACATCTTTTAATTTATTCATTACCATTTCTCCAATTTCCTCAGATTTTATTTCTTTCTGCAAAGAATTATACAAGTTTTTTTCTATATCATCTACAATCCCTTCAATAGTGCCTACAGAAACAGGCCTCTTTTCACAAGCCTTTATTATTCCATTTAATAATTTATTTCTATTGTAAGATTGTCTATTGCCATCTTTCTTTACTACTATAAGAGGTATTTCTTCAATTTTTTCATAAGTGGTGAACCTCTTACCACATTCTATGCACTCTCTTCTTCTGCGAATTGCTTGTCCTTCATCGGTAGGTCTAGAATCTATTACCTTTGATTCAAAGTATGAACAAAATGGACATTTCATATTTTCACCTCTTCTAATATTCTACAACTTTATTATAGTATAATGAATACAAAATGTCTAACTAGATATTTCGTTTTTATAATCTACTAAAATAGTATCTGTACCTATTCTTACTATATCATTCCAATCAATAACTATTTCTGAATTCTTACCAAATAGACCCAATACTTTACCTACTCCTGCCCCTAATATTATTATTGCATCAATACGTCCATTTTCTAGATTTAATTCAAAATCATCAACATATCCCATTCTTTGACCAGTGTTTATATTTATTATTTCTTTTTCTCTTATTTCTGATAATTTAAACATAGTTCCACCTCTTCCTTAATATTTAACCTTTTACTATGTATATATAATAATAAAGATAAAATATGACTATAATTTGCTGAGATAAGACAAATCATAAAAAGATTCTATCAAAATATTGATAGAATCTTTTTTGCATCGTATTTAAGGTAAAAAATAAGACCTTTCTTTAAGTTATAAAAGCGATTCTCTAACTCTAAGTTGATGAAATATCAAACCTTCTGCTATCAGGTCCTATTTTTATGATTTATATATAGTTTATTATGGTGCTAGACATATTTTCTCATTTGTCTTAAAGCATTTTTCTCAAGCCTTGATACTTGTGCTTGCGAAATACCAATTTCTTCAGCTACCTCCATTTGAGTTTTTCCTTCGTAAAACCTTAAATTCAATATTTGTTTTTCCCTATTATTTAATTTACCCATGGCTTCCCTAAGTGCTATTTCCCTCAACCATATTTCATCTTCGGCCTTCTCATCCTTTACTTGATCCATAACAAATATGGCATCACCGCTATCATGAAATATTGGTTCAAATAGAGAAACTGGTTCCTGTATTGCCTCAAGAGCAAATACTACATCTTCTTTTGGTAAATTTAACTCTTCCGCTATCTCATATATAGTCGGCTCTTTAGAATTTTTATTAATTAATTGTTCTCTTGCATTCAAAGCCTTATATGCGATATCACGAAGTGATCTAGAAACTCTAATTGAATTGTTATCTCTTAAGTATCTTCTTATCTCTCCTATAATCATAGGCACAGCATAGGTAGAGAATCGTACATTTTGGCTTAAATCAAAATTATCTATGGCTTTTATTAAACCAATACAGCCTACCTGGAATAAATCATCAACATGTTCTCCTCTTCTATTAAATCTTTGGATAATGCTAAGTACTAGTCTTAAATTTCCCTGAATAAATTCTTCCCTTGCTTTTAAATCTCCTGCTTTTATTTTAATAAATAATTTTTGCATTTGCTCATTAGTTAGTACTGGAAGTTTTGAAGTATTTACTCCACATATCTCTACTTTAGATATATGCATTTATTTTCATCCTTTCATGCTGTATTGCCCCTTTCGTATAAAATTATTGCCTCTAATATTATTTTTATTCATAAAATAATATTAGAGGCTAACCAATTTACATCAACTTTACCATTTCTTTCCTAAGTCTTTTAATTATCCTTTTTTCTAGTCGTGATATATATGATTGAGAAATCCCTAACAAGTCAGCTACTTCCTTTTGGGTTTTTTCTTTTCCATTATAAAGACCAAATCTCATCTCTATTATAGCTTTTTCTCTGTTAGATAACCTATCTATTGCTTGTTTGAGAAGAGTTTTATCTACTTCCATCTCTATATCCTTAAATATTACATCTCCATCTGTACCAAGAATATCAGATAGTAAAAGTTCATTACCATCCCAATCAATATTTAAAGGTTCATCTAGAGATATTTCAGATTTCATTTTGCTAGTTCGCCTTAAATACATTAAGATTTCATTTTCTATGCACTTAGATGCATATGTCGCTAGCTTTATATTTTTATCTGGATCAAAAGTATTTACAGCTTTAATTAATCCTATTGTACCTATTGAAATAAGATCTTCAATCGATATCTTTGTATTTTCAAATTTTCTTGCTATATATACTACTAATCTCAAGTTTCTTTCAATAAGAATTCCTTTAACACTTTCATCTGTTTTAAGTAATGATAAATAATATTCTTCCTCTTCAGGTTTTAGTGGAGGAGGTAATACCTCTCCACTACCTATATAATAAACTCCTTTAACTAGATTTAACTTACTTAATACCTTATATAAAAGCTTATGTAATTTCATCTTAATTTTCATTAACACATAAATCCCCCCTGTTTAATATCCTTAAATTTAACAAACCACTATATTGATTATCCGCAGAAAGCCTACCATTGAATATCCCTATTAATAAATCATCATGGGTTGCGATAAAATCGCCATTTGAAATCGTTATATAATCTGGTTTAAATCCTATTAAAATTCCATTTTTTGAGCCAACTGATTTAAATGGGATAATTCGAATTGTGATTTCTTCTTTCAAAGCTTCCATCATCTTCTCAACAACAGTGAAATCATCTTCCTTATTTTCTTCAAAAGTTTCTCTTATGAATTTAGGCAGTAAATTATTTATAACCTCATACTCCACAACGAAAACTGGTAATTTAGATAATGGCTCAATTAATGAATTACCTGTATCTGTTAATGCTGTAAAAGATGATTTTTCATTATTTAAATGAACTGTTACACTTAACAGCTCTTTTTCTTTAGATAATTTTTCTTGATAATAATGTACCATATTCTTAATCATGATTCCTCCTAATACTACTCCTAATATTATATATTTTATAGGAAATCTACCTCCCAGATAATCAGGCTTAAATAATACATTATAATAATTATTAGTAAAATAATAAAAACCAATACTTGCTCCTGCAAAAATAAAAGATATAACATAAAAGGCAGATAATTGCTTTATATATAAAACTAGAGATTTAGAGTTGTATGCAAGTTTTACTATTATAAAAGATATTACTATTTTCATATAAAAGTTTGCAAGAAAACTTAAAGACGGAAAAAATAAAGCAAAAGGATATAAAGCAGTTATAGTAGAAGTAATAAAAATTCTGCCTTTAGTCGTTTTGGTCCTAGTAATTATCTTTGTACTTTGTAATATAGCGTAATTTATTATGAAATTTTCGATAAATAGATACTCTGCTATTATATACAAAGGAATACCTCCTTTGATTTATTTTATTCTCTAATTAAGATTATAGGACATAAAATGTAAAATTTTTGTCACTTTATGAGCAAATAAAAAAACGTATCTCGTCAATAAGATACGTTTTTCTTGCTTTTATTATAATTCTTTTTTATCTCTTCTCCTAAGAAAAATTGGAATATCTAATTCTTCATTATCAAGAGTAGGTGCTGCCTCATTTCCCGCAGCTCTATTAGCATTAATATCATTTACTCCTGATTTTGTAGTATTTATATCTTTGGATAACATGTCAAATCCTGTAGCAATAACAGTTATTTTAATTTCATCCTTTAGGTTTTCATCTATTCCTGCACCAAATATTATATTTGCATCTTTATCTACAGATGCCCTAATTAGATCTGCAGCTTCATTAACTTCAAAAATACCTAAATCTTCCCCACCTGTAATATTCAATAATACAGATTTTGCTCCTTCTATAGAAGTTTCTAACAGAGGAGATTTTATTGCTTGCTTCGCAGCCTCTGTAGCTCTGTTATCACCTGAAGCCATGCCTATACCCATATGCGCAATACCTTTATCCTGCATTATTGTTTTAACATCTGCAAAGTCCAAATTTATAAGATTTGGAACTGCTATCAAATCTGATATCCCTTGGATACCTTCTTTAAGTACCTCGTCTGCCATCACAAATGCTTCAACCATAGTAGTCTTTTTATCTGAAACCTGAAGCAATCTATCATTTGGTATTGTAACTAAAGTATCTACTTTAGACTTTAATTCTTCTATTCCTTGCTCGGCATGTTTTAATCTTCTAGGCCCTTCAAATGTAAAGGGCTTTGTAACTACACCTACAGTAAGAATGCCTAATTCCTTAGCTATTTCTGCCACAATAGGCGCTGCTCCTGTTCCAGTCCCACCACCCATTCCTGCAGTTATAAATATCATATCAGCACCTTTAATAGCTTCCATTATATCATTTCTATTTTCTTCCGCAGCCTTTGCCCCAATATCTGGATTAGCACCAGCACCTAATCCTCTAGTCAATTTCTCTCCTAATTGAAGCTTTACCTCTGCCTTTGAAGAATATAAAGCTTGTCTATCTGTATTTAATGCTATAAAATCAATACCTCTAACTCCGTGTTCAACCATTCTATTAACTGCATTGTTTCCACCACCACCAACGCCAATAACTTTTATTTTAGCAAATTGATCTACATCAACATCAAAATCAAACATATTTTTTCCCCCTTATCTTATTGTAGATAATCTTATATTTAATATAGTTTCAATACATCAATTAATTAGATTCCTTCCTTTTGAATAGCAGAATCCTTCTAATTTGTGCAAAGTTTTCAAATAGTCGTCCTCCAAAAGTAAATATAGCTGCATAATATAGAGGAACTCCAAGTCTATCACCTAAATAAGCAAGAAACGCTGCTAAAGCTGCATTTCCAAAAAAACCTGAAATAAATATATTTATATTAAAGTTTTTTTCCAAATTAGACCTTATACCGCCAAACACCGAATCTAAACAAGCTAATATCGCTACTGATATATAAAGTGAGTAGGATGTATTATAAGTATATGGCAACATAAAGCCTATTATAGCCCCTATTAAAATTCCAATTAGTGCAAAAAACAAATTAATCACCCTCCCCTAATTTTTTGGCGTATTTAAAATTAAATGCTCTTGTAAAACCAGGAATTGTTATTGAATCCTGTATTTCTGGTTCGAAACCTATTTGATATACATTTTTTAATATATCACCATAAGTTCCAGGTGCATTGACAGCAGCATATAGTAGCTTTGGATCACCAATAGCTTTAATAACAAAAGGAGTCGCTGAACTTCTCCCATTTATTCTAATAGTAGGACCACCACATTTTATTTCTGATGTAGCAAGTACCCTTTCACCATTGATGCTTATAGCCTCTGCTCCTGCTATTCTCAAATCATTTATTATATTTAATATGTCTACATCATGAATAACATCATCATTAATATCAAATCCTACAACCGTTTCTTCTGGATTATCATACATAGTAATAACAACTCCTGGACCCTTCAGATCCGTTCGACCAGAATGTATTTTATTGTATTTAATTTGTTCTAATAGAATATCTATTATATTATCGTCACCTTTTGCAATGTTTTCCAGCAGCTCTAATTCCTCTTCTTTCATCTTAATTAGTTTATTTAATTCAGAAATTTCATTATTGATTGAGATGATTTCAGCTTTTGTTGCTTGTAATGATTTAAGAGTTACTGGAGCATACGTCTCAAGTTTCATTTTTATTTGAGTAGCTATAAAAATACCTATTATAATACTAAATAAGGTTAGGATGACTCTAGGATTATTGTTTTTCATAATAATCACCCCTATTGATTTATATTTTCTTCAACTGGACTTGAATATATAAATTCCTTGATTTTTCTATATTTTGGTATAGTAATATTAGATTCTTGGTTTACTTGAACAAGATAATCATAAGATCTTAAATGTGTAACTATTCCACCTTTAAGATTTAATGCTGATTCCAATGTCTCTGGCTTTCCAATGGCTTTAATAACAATTGGAACACTAGTAGATACTCCATTTATTTCAATATGATTTCCTGCCTTTTCTATTTCTGTAAAGGCTGTATACCTTTGATCATTAATAGATATAGCTTCAGCATCAGCTGCATTTAAAACAGATATTACTTGAAGTACTAATTCTAGTTCATCTATAATACTATATCCTTCACCAAATTCAAGATCTACAGGCGGATCATTTATCTCCATTACAATTCCAGGTCCTTCTAAGTCTAAATATCCTGCAAGCGTTCTATATTTCATTGTATCATTATATAGATTTTCTGCATACACATTTTTATCCACTTCACTCATTTCATATTGCTTTATTTTAGCTTCCAGTTCTTCAATTCTTTTGGTTTGGGATTCTCTTTCGTTTTGAGCCTTCTTAAGTTCCACAGCTAATTGCTGCGCCCTCTGTGTAGGTAAAACTCCTTCACCAACAGTTTTATTTATGGTTTTAAACTGGATGGATAAAATAACCCCCAAAAAAATCGATACTAATGTTAATGCAATATATTCCTTAGCTTTTTTCATTTTACCCCTCCCCTTCTTCATCAAGTACAACTATAGGATTATCTCCTCTATCCATTAAGATCATCTTACATGGTATTTGTTCTTTCTCAATATTTTCTAATATTTCATTTAAGTAGTTCAACTTATATTTTACATTATCAAGGGTACCAAAGGCAACAGAAATACCATCAATTAGTCTTATATTAACATTGTTATTATCTACCATGTTAATTTCTTTCATTTTTGGTAATAATCCAATAGCATGTCCTTCAGATATAAACTCAATATTATCCTTAGTTTCTGATTCTAAAAATATATTATCTCCTGGTTTCTTATCTTCTATTTTCAAACCTAACAATAGTGGTAATTTTTCATTTTGAATATCTACAATATCTAGTATATACCCCTCAATATCAAGCAATATAAAAGAGGAAATTTCTTTTATCTGTATTATTTCTTTACGTTCTATAATATCAATAATAATTCCTTTTGGAAGCTTTCTTTTTATCTTTACTTCCTTTATATATGGTAAATTCATTAAACCTCGTTTTCCCGACTTAGTACTTACTTTAAATATATTTTCTCCAATATTTATAGATGATGCACTAATTATATTATCTTTTGGGATTTTATTATTCCCTATTACTTTTATATTATCTATAACAAAAAAATCAGAATTAAGAGCTAGTGCAAATACTAATAAAATTAAAGATATTAATAATACAAATCGAAAAAAGAACCTTCTTCTTCTCATTTTTCTTTCCACACGGGAAATCTTTTTCATTGTCTTCACCCCTAGGCCTGTCCTTCTAAATAACTAGCAGCAAAAGCTGCTAATTACTCTTGATAATATCTGCACCTAATTTTTGTAACATTAAATGAAGATCTTCATATCCTCTCTCTATGTGATGAATATTATAAACTTCTGTAGTTCCTCTTGCAACAAGTCCTGCCAAAGTTAAAGCAGCTCCCCCCCTTAAATCCTTAGCTGTTGTCTTAGCACCTGTTAGTTCCTTTACTCCACTGATAACTGCAACTCTCCCAAAGGTTTTTATATTTGCCCCCATTCTAGTAAGCTCTTCAGCATGCTTAAATCTATTCTCAAATACTGTTTCAGAGATTATACTAGTTCCATTAGCTATTGATAAAAGAGCCATCATTTGAGCTTGCATATCGGTTGGAAATCCAGGATAAGGAAGGGTTTGTAACATTTCAATGGGGTTTATTCTCCTCGGTCCTGTCACCTTCATAGAAGTACCATTACTATATATCATAACACCTGCTTCCTTCATCTTTGCTATAATTCCAATAACATGGTCTACAATAACATTATTAATTATTATATCTCCTCCAGTTATTGCTGCCGCAGTCATAATTGTTCCCGTTACAATCCTATCAGATATTATGCTATGTGTTACATCTCTGAGATCTTTTACACCTTCTATTGTAATAACAGATGTCCCTGCTCCAGAAATTCTTGCCCCAGATTTATTTAAGTAATTCTGCAAATCAATTATTTCTGGCTCTCTAGCTGCATTTCTAATTATTGTTGTACCTTCTGCCGTCACTCCAGCTAAAATTATATTTTCCGTAGCTCCTACAGAAGGATAATCTAGTTGTATATCTGCACCTTTAAGCCCTTCTGCCTTACAGTACAAATGTCCATGAGACTCTTCGATTTCTGCCCCCATATTTCTTAAAGCTTTAAGGTGTAAATCTATAGGTCTCGGACCAATTTCACAACCACCTGGATAAGAAATAATAACCTCACCAGTTCTCGCCAACATAGCACCCATAAAGATAATGGATGATCTCATTTCTCTAACTAACTCTTCCGGAACTATTATTTGATTCAGTGGCTTAGAATCAATTACCATTGTACTCCCTGTTCCATCAACAGCACAACCTAATGCTATCAGTATCTCTTTCATTATTTCAACATCTCTAAGATTAGGGATATTCGATATAATACTCTTATTTCCGCCTATAACTGTTGCTGCTAATATTGGTAACACAGCATTTTTAGCACCCGAAATTGAAATTTCACCTGTTAATCTATTCCCACCATTAATAATATACTTTTCCACCAAATCACCTCCATGTATGCTCATAATTAAGTATATATGACCATATTATGCATGGATGAAAATGGGGTTACATATTATTATTTGACAATTGTATTTATGAGTTCAACTATTCTTTCTGATGCATCAATTTTCCCAAGCTTTTTACTTTTACTTGCCATTTGTGCTAATCTTTCTTTATCTTGAATTACACTATATATAATATCATTTAATGTATTCTCTTTTATATCCTTCTCAAGAACTAATATAGAAGCCCCCTTATTTTCAAAGGCTCTAGCATTAAATTCTTGATGATTCTCAGCGGTATATGATTTTGGTATCAAAATACTTGGAACTCCCACAGCGGAAATTTCAGCCAAAGTAATAGCTCCTGAGCTAGTAACCACAAGTGTTGCAATATTAATGGCTTCAGGTATTTGATATAAATAGGGAAATACTCTAATATTCTTATTTAAATTAATATTATCCTTTTTTAATCTGTCTATGAATTCATCATAAAATCTTTTACCTGTTACATGTATTATCTGTATATCTCCCTTTCCCATAGATTCCTTTATGAAATAATACATTGCGTCATTTAAAGTTTTTTGTCCTCCACTACCTCCGAAAGATAAAACAAAAGGAATATTTTTATCTATATCTAACACTTTATATGCTTCTTCTTTATTTATTTCAAGAATTTCTTTGCGAATTGGGTTTCCAGTATTTAAAACTCTATCAGGATATTTAAAATATTTTTTTGCTTCGTCAAAAGTTACAGCAACTTTATCAACATATCTTGATAATATTTTATTTGTAATACCAGGAAAAGCATTTTGTTCATGTATTAATGCAGGTATTTTTTTCTTTTTTGCCATATATACCACTGGTCCACATACATATCCGCCAGTACCTATTACTACATTTGGCCTAAAATCTTTTATTATTTTTTTTGCGTCATTGATTCCATGAATTAATTCCTTAATAGCTATAAGTGATTCTTTGTTTATTTTTCTAGGCATTCCCTTCACTCTTATAGTTCTAAATTGAAATCCTTCCTTTGGAACTAGCTCTGATTCTAAACCTTTTTCTGTTCCAACATAAAGAATTTCTGCATTTTTATCTTTACGTTTTATTTCTTTTGCAATGGCTAAAGCAGGATAGATATGCCCTCCAGTGCCTCCACCTGTAATCAAATACTTCATAATCTTCAGCTCCTATCTAAATTTGCATGCCTTGAAATGTTCAGTAATATTCCTATGGCAGACATATAAATCATCAAGGAAGTACCTCCATAAGAAACGAAAGGTAGCGTAATTCCTGTAGTAGGTATAGACGATGTTACTACTGCTATATGAATTAAAGATTGAACTGTCACTAAAGCTGTAATTCCTGATGCTAAGAAGCATCCAAAACTATCATCTATACTAAGTGCGATACGTATTCCCCTCCAAATAATTAACATCAATATTAGAATAACAGTTAAAGTACCTAGAAAACCTAATTCTTCCCCTATAATTGAAAATATAAAATCATTGTAGGACTCAGGTATATATGAAAACTTTTGTCTGCTTTTCCCTAATCCTAAACCAAATAATCCACCTGAACCTAGAGCATATAAAGATTGTACCGCTTGCCAGCCAATATCAAGTTTATAAGCAAAAGGGTCTCTAAATGCAGTTATTCTATTTCGTCTATAGGCATTATGCTCTCCTGATAATACTAAAAATCCCAGACCCACTACACCTATACCCATGAAAATCAAATGAGATAAATTCATTCCAGCTATAAAGAACATACTCATTAAGGTACCTGCTAAGGTAATAGTAGTGCCTAAATCTTTTTGTACATATACAAAACCACAGGATATACCTATAATAATTAAAGCTGGTATTGTTCCTTGTTTTAAAGTTCTTATATGTTCCTTCTTATTTGAAAGAAAGTTTGCAAAATAAATAATTGAGCCAATCTTTATAGCATCAGAAGGCATAAAGGTTGTAAATCCTAAATTAATCCATCTTCTAGCACCCTTAAGAGATATACCTAAAGGGGTAAAAAGTAAAGCCCCCGAACCTAACGCTAATAAATATATTAAAAATGAATATTTTTTCCAAATTTTATAATCAATATTCATACAAATTATCATTCCCACTAGGCCTACAGATGCAGCTATTATTTGTTTCTTTAAAAAGTGATAACCATCTCCAAAGTCCTGCATAGCCTCTGGCCAGGATGAACTAAATACCATGATTATACCAATAAATACTAAAATTAAAGCTCCCATAAGCAAACTAAAATCAACAGCTTTTTTCTTTTTCACTGATTTCCCTTTTGCCATTTTAATCCTCCTTTAGACCATAAACGGCATCCTTAAAATCTTGACCTCTTTCTTCAAAGTTACTGTACATATCCCAAGATGCACAAGCAGGAGATAATAAAATATTATCCTTCCCTTGACCAAGGTCATAAGCTAATTTAACTGCTTCATGCATATTTTCTACTAAATGTATATTATTAAATCCGCAAGTTAAAGCAGTTTCTTTAATTTTTTCCTTAGTTTCTCCTAAAAGTATTAGATCTTTAACCTTTCCATTAAAAGATTTAATTAATTCATCGAATTCAGATCCCTTATCATACCCACCTGCTATTAATATTATTGGACTATTTATAGCTTCTATTGCTTTAATAGTTGAATCAGGATTTGTTCCTTTAGAATCATTATAAAAAGACATTTCATCTATAGTCTCTACATATTCTATTCTATGTTCTAATCCTTTAAACTCTGATAAAACTTTTGCTATTATTTCTACGTCTATGCCCATAGCCCATCCTACTGCAATACTTGCTAGTGCATTTTCTAATATTATTTTAAGGTCTTTGTGTGGTAGGGCTTTTATAATGGTTTCTCCATCTTTTATAACTATATAGTCACCATCAATATATACACCATTATCTAATTTATGATTTACACTAAACCAAATAATATTTGAATTAACTTCCTCTTCCATTTCTCTAAGAGTCTTATCATCATAATTTAATACTGTATAATCAGATTCATCTTGATTTTTAAATATCTTTTTCTTAGCACTAATATAATTATTTAATGAACCATGCCAATTTAAGTGGTCTGGTGTAATATTAGTTATAAGGCTTACTCTTGGTTTAAAATATATAGTATTTTCTAATTGAAAGCTACTGGCTTCTATTACAAAAACATCTTCTTTTTCTGCATTCACCATATTCCATAGAATACCAACACCGATATTCCCTGCAACATATGTATTGTAATCAGCCTTCTTAAAAATTTCACCTATTAAAGCCGTAGTAGTTGTTTTTCCATTAGTACCTGTTATGGTTATTATCCTATCTGTAGGAGAAATCCTATATGCAAGTTCAATATCTGTTGTTATTTCAATATTTCTTAGCTGAGCCTTTAGTAAAATAGGAGCTGTTGGTGGAATACCAGGACTTTTAACTATTAAATCAATATCCTCTAAAGGTATATCATTAGTATTTAAATGTTTTTCAACATATATATCTTTAGTATTATCAAAAAAATCCTTCAATTCCTCTTTAGTTTTAGAATCAGATACTACAATATTTGCTCCCAATCTATGAAGAGCTTTTACAGTAGACAATCCAGAGACACCAAGTCCAAGAACTAAAACCCTTTTATTTTTCAAGTACATAAAACCAGCTCACTTTCCTTAAATTAAACTTAAAATTCCAATCAAACAAAGAATTACTGTGGCAGTCCAAAACACTGCTACTACTTTAGTTTCTTTCCAGCCTTTTTGCTCATAATGGTGATGTAGCGGTGCCATCAAAAATACTCTTTTCCCAGTTAATTTAAAAGATGCTACTTGTATAATTACCGATAAAGTCTCTATAAAATAAACTCCACCTACTATTGGTATTACAAGGGGAATATTTAATAGTATGGCTATGGCTGCGACTGCACCTCCTAAGGCTAATGATCCAGTATCTCCCATAAATACCTTCGCCGGATGTGCATTATGTATCAAAAATCCCAGACATGCTCCTGCCAATGCAGTTGAAAATATGGAGATGCTTCCCATACCCCAATTTAATGCAATAAGTCCAAAAAAGGATAATATTATTAATGTGACACCAGATGCTAATCCATCTAAGCCATCAGTTAAGTTTACTGCATTTACAGTAGCTACTACTACAAAAGCAATAAATGGAATATAAAGAGGACCTAAATCTAAATATTGATTGTTCAAGAAAGGTACAATCAGTTTAGTGCCTAAAATAGATGTAGATGATTGATAAACTGCCAGTACAGTAGCTAACATTACTTGCCCTATTAATTTTTGATAAGCTCGAAGTCCTAATGATCTTCTTTTAACTACTTTTATGTAGTCATCAATAAATCCAATTAAACCAAAACCAAAAGTAGATATTAACAGAATATACATATCCTTATTCATCATACCTGATGTCAATACTGTAATGACTAAAGCTATAAAAATAATAATTCCACCCATAGTAGGGGTTCCAGATTTTTTTAAATGGGTTTGTGGTCCATCATCTCTAACACTTTGCCCTATTTTCAGTCTTCTTAATAATGGAATCATTATTGGACCCAGAATAAGAGTAATCAAAAAAGAAATGGAAATTGTTCTAAAAATATCTATATATTCAATCATTTATTTTCTCCTCTCAAGTATCTAATCCAAGTCTTAATTATTCTTTGAATGTAAATAATCAAGAACAATTTGTCTTTCATCACAGGGATAAGTTTTTCCCTTAATAAGGGTATAAGTTTCATGCCCCTTTCCAGCTAGCAATATTATATCTTTAGGTCTAGCATTATCTATCGCATATTTTATGGCTTCTATTCTATCAACTATTTTTATATATTTTCCATTTGCTTTTCTTGTACCAACCAAAACATCTTCAATTATCATCTCTGGGTCCTCATACCTTGGATTATCTGATGTAACTATAAATAAATCTGCATGACGTCCTACAGTTTCTCCCATTTCTGGCCTTTTAGTCTTGTCTCTATTGCCACCTGCCCCGAATACAACTATTTTTCTACCTTCTGCAAATTCATCAATGACAGTAAGTACCTTATCTAGAGCATCTGCAGTATGGGCAAAATCAATAATAACCGTATAATCAGTATTTGTAGGCACAACCTCGAATCTTCCCTTTATCTCTTCAACTGCTTCTAGCCCCTTTTTAATAATTTCTAAAGGAATTTCATATGAATATGCACAAGCTGCTGCTGCCAATGCATTATATACACTAAACTCTCCTGGTACATTTAGAAGTACATTAGTTTTACCCTTAGGAGTATTTAAAGTAAATCTGACTTTAGATAATGTAAATTCTATATCAGATGCAAAAACATCTGACTTTTCCTTTATTCCATATGTTAGTAAAGGCACCCTTTCCCCTACTATTTCAACAATCTTCTTTCCATAATCGTCATCTATATTTATTATATTAGCTTTATCTGTTTTATAGAAAAGCTTTAATTTACTATTAAAATATTTTTCCATTGTTTCATGATAGTCTAAATGATCTTTAGTAAGATTAGTAAATAATCCTATTTGAAAATCCATATACTCTACTCTTTTAAGTTCTAAAGAATGAGATGAAACTTCCATAATACAAGTATCTGTTTCTATATCTGCCATTTTCTTTAATAAATCATGAATAATTAAGGCATTTGGCGTAGTATTATCAATTTTTATATTTTCATCTCCAATAACTGCTCCAATAGTTCCAATAATCCCTACTTTTTTATTGTTTTCCTCTAATATGCTTTTAATAAAATAAGTGATAGATGTCTTGCCATTAGTTCCCGTTATACCTATCATCTGCAGATTCTTCCATGGCTCTTCATGAAAGATACCAGAAAATTTTGCCAGTGCATCTATTGAATTTTCCACCTTAATTACTGTAATATCCTCATCAATAGATACTTGCTTCTCTACTACTACTCCTACAGCTCCATTTTCTATTGCCTTGTCAATGTAATCATGTCCATCTACAGTAAATCCTTTTTCTGCAATAAATAGGTTCCCTTTTTGTATTTTCCTTGAATCATTTTCAACTCCAGTTATATTTATGTCTAGTTTTCCTTTAATTAACTCAAATTCATAGTCTCTTGTAATATACTTTAGATTCATAATGCACCTACTTTCTTTTATCCTATATGAAAATATTAACTAAAAGGCAACTTCATTTAAGTTGCCTCTAATTATATTACTCTTATGTCTCACCAAATTCAACCTCTATTTTTGTATTGATAGGTATCTCTTCACCAGGTATTGGATTTTGAGTCTTGGCTTTTCCTTCTCCCTTTAGCTCATAATTTAGATTTAACTCATCAAGAATTTTAATTACATCTTCCTTATCTTTTCCAATAAGATAAGGCATTATGATTCGTTTTCCTGCTTTTTCATTTACATATAAATCTACTATTGAACCTTTTTGAACTTCTGTATTTGGCAATGGAAATTGATCTATTACAACTGAATCAGAGGTTAAGTTTAAATATTCAGTTGTATACTTTAGTCCTTTCTCAGTGAAAATCTTTCCTGCATCACCAATCTTCATATTTCTCGCATCTGGTACTATTACCTTTTCAATAATTTGCCCTTTCTCATCTTCTGTAAAAACTGGTGTAACTTCGAGATAGTTCAAAGTCTCTTCTAACACAGTCTTAGCTATAGGTGCTGCTATAGTTCCCCCATAATATTGCCCAACAGGTTCATCTACTACAACCAATATTGCCACTTGGGGGTTATCTGCTGGAGCTACACCAACAAAAGAGCCAATATACTTACCTGGTGCATATCTACCATCAATAATCTTCTGAGCAGTACCTGTTTTTCCACCTACTCTAAATCCTGGAATATATGCCTTAGTTCCTGTACCTTCACTAACTACATTTTCTAACATTTCCATTATAGTCTTAGAAGTTGATTCTGATATAACCTTTCTTTTTATTTCTGGCTCAAATGTTTCAACAATTTTTCCTTCATCATCTATTAACTCTTTTACAAGTCTAGGCTTCATTAAATTACCACCATTAGCAATGGAAGATACTGCATTAATTAACTGTAAAGGAGTAACTGCTATACCATGACCATAGGACATTGTAGCCAAATTTACTTCCTTTATGCTATCTGTACTAGCTGGTATAATGCCTCCCTGTTCTCCATTTAAATCTATATCTGTGGTTTCACCAAATCCAAAAGCTTTTATGTATTTATATAATAATTCTTTCCCTACTTTTCTACCTAAATCAACAAAAGCTACGTTACAGGAATTGTTCATTGCCTCTATAAATGTCTGATCTCCATGAGGATTATACCATCTAGCACATCTTAATAATACACCTTTTATATCTCTAACAAACCCATTACAATAAAAGTGAGAGTTTAGGTTAGCAATATTCTCTTCAATGGCAGCAGCTGCAGTAATTACCTTAAATGTTGATCCTGGTTCATAGGCATCATTGATAGCAAAATTTCTCCACATATCATACCAACGTTTTTGAAGCTCTTCCTGTGGCAATGCTTCCCATTCTTTTTTAGTTTCTTCATTTAATGGTATTCTTGGATTATTAGGATCATAATCCGGCTTAGAAGACATCGCTAAAACATCTCCTGTTTTTGGTTCCATCAATATAATAGAAACATTCTTAGCGCCTGTAACTATTGCAGCTTCTTCAGCTGCTTTATCTGCAAAATGTTGTATTGTCTCATCTATAGTTAAAACAACTGACAGCCCATCTGATGCTTCATATATCTTTTCACCATCAAAAGGTAATTGTCTACTTGCTGCATCTGTAGTTTTTACCCATTTTCCTGGTGTACCAGTCAAATATTTGTCATAGGTCCTTTCAATCCCATATAATCCATTATTGTCAATATCAGTAAAACCTAATACAAAAGAAGCAAAATTTCCATATGGATAATATCTTCTATTATCATCTACTATTTCTATACCAGGTAATTTTAATTTTCTCAACTCTGCGGCTTCTTCTCTAGTTATCCACTGTTTTAATTTTTCAGTTCCTATCTTTTTAGTAATCTTTGTATATACAACTTCCTCATCTAGGCCTAAAACTCTCGCCACTTCTTTTGCCGTTTTATGAGCATCTTTTATATCAGGCGGACTAGCCCATACTGTAGATGCTGTTATACTTACTGCTAACTTTTTGCCTTTCCTATCATAAATAACTCCACGTTTTGATTTTATAGTTATTCCTTTGGTCCACTGTTCTAATGCACCTTTCTTCAGTTCTTCACCTTTTACTATCTGTAAGTAACCTAATCTTCCAATCAAAAGTATAGAAACCATAACTACTACACCAAAAACAAATAATAATCTTTTCTTAGATGAATAACTGGGTTTTGCCAAAGCAACTACCTCCTAAAACAAGTTTGTAACCATGCTAAATACCTTTCTTATTTGCTTTCCAATACTATTTTTTTCCACATGTTCCACTTTATTGTCATTTATTGAAACGTATACTATCTGTCCCTCAGTTGGATAATTCATGCCTAATTTTGTAACTGCATCCTCTGCAATTTTTACTGAGGATTTTATTCCTTCAAGATCAGCTACTAAATCTAATTTTACCTTCTCAAGCTCTACTTTCTGCCTTTCTAAATTAGTTATTTCTTGTCTCACTGCTGTTATATTTGCATATCGAAATAATATAGATAAAGCTATCCCTAAGATTACCATAGGTATACTCATAATTGTCAGCTTTGCAAGGCTATTATTTTTCTTCTTCTTTTTTTCTTGTATTTTCCTTGTTTTCTTTCTTGGTTTCTCTTTGACTTCTAGTGCTTCTGTAGGGTAATAACTAAGCTCTTTCGCTACTAACAATTTATTCTCCCCCTTTTCTATTTAGAACATTAAGTTTCTCAGCTATCCTAAGCTTAGCTGATCTAGACCTAGGATTTATAGTTATTTCTTCTTCGCTTGGTATTATTGGTTTTCTAGTAATAATTTCTATCTCTCTAGTTTTCTGACATACACATTTTGGTAAATGTGGTGGACAAATACAGTCAAGATATAATTCCTTAAATCCTTCTTTTACAATTCTATCTTCTAAAGAATGAAAAGTAATAATAGCTAATCTACCATTTGGATTTAAAAGGTTCACCATCTTAGGAATTGATTCTATTAAAACATCTAGCTCTCTATTTACTTCTATGCGAATCGCTTGAAATGTTTTCTTAGCTGGGTGATGTCCATCTTTCCTTACTTCCTTTGGTATTGCTTTCTTAATAGCTGACACTAGCTGAAGTGTTGTGTCAATAGATTTTTCTTTCCTTTCTTCAACAATAAACTTAGCTATCCTTCTAGCCCATCTATCTTCACCGTAATTCCAGATGATTTTTTCCAATTCTTCTTCAGAATACTTATTTACTACATCCCAAGCAGAAAAAGAACTTGTCTCATCCATTCTCATATCTAATGGTGCATCTTTATTATGGGAAAACCCTCTGCTTTCTTCATCTAACTGATGTGATGACACACCTAAGTCCAAAAGAATTCCATCTACTTTTTCAATCCCTAAATCACTTAATACTTCATATATATTTTCATAGTTATTGTGAATTAATATTACCTTGTCACTATATTCTTTAAGTACTTCACTTGCTTTTTTTAATGCATTTAAATCTTGGTCTATTCCTATTAACTTTCCTGTAGTTAATCTCTTCACAATCTCAGCTGAATGGCCAGCACCTCCTAAAGTTCCATCTACATATATTCCATCTTCTTTTATATTTAATCCATCTAATATTTCCTTCAATAAAACTGATATATGCTCGAATTTCATACAATCTCCCCCAGTTATATCCCTAACTCAGCCATCTTCTCTGCTATACTATCATAAGATAAATTATCATCATCATTGTAAGCATCCCATTCTTCCTTGCTCCAAATCTCTATCCTAGTAGATACACCTATAACTACAGCATCTTTATCTAATCTGGAATGTTCCCTAAGATTAGCTGGTATAAGAACTCTCCCTTGCTTATCTAAAGCACCTTCACTAGCTCCTGCAAAGAAGAACCTAATGAATGCTCTCGCATCACGGTTGGTAAGTGGTAATGTTTTAAGTTTTTCTTCTAAAACAGCCCATTCATTTTTAGGATATACAAAGAGGCAATTATCAAGTCCTTTAGTCATAACAAATTCTTCCCCTAATTCTTCTCTGAATTTAGAAGGCATTATTATTCTTCCTTTAGTATCTAAAGTATGTTGATATTCACCAATAAACATACCAATCACTCACTTGCTGTATATTTCTTACCACTTTCCACCACTTTCTACCACTATATATACTATTCTACACTAAATTAAAAAATCCTTCCACCCTTTTTTGAAAAAAAACAATTTAGTACTTTAGTCATAGTTCTCTATTTTTCGACATTACAGGGTAAAATGACATAAAAAAACTGCTGGCATTTTTTACCAACAGTTAAAATTTATTCTTTATATTTTTTCTTATTCTATAAAATATATACATTGGAATAACAACTCCTATTACACTTACAAGCTGCGCAACCCTAATTGGTCCAAACATTAGGCTATCCGTTCTAAGTCCTTCTATAAAAAATCTAATAAATGAATATAAGGATAAATATAATAGAAAAACTTCTCCTTTAACTTTTTGTTTATTCTTTCCATACCATAGAAGGAACAAAAAAACTAAGAAATTCCAAATGGATTCATAAAGGAAAGTAGGATGTACCTTTACTCCATTTACCATAATTCCCCAAGGTAAATTTGTAGGACCACCATGGGCTTCTTGATTTATAAAATTTCCCCATCGCCCTATTGCCTGAGCTAGTATTAAGCTAGGAGCACATACATCTGCAATTGTCCAAAAATCTATTTTGCGAATTCTGGTAAAAATAATGGCTACAATAATAGCAGTGATTATGGCTCCATGTATTGCCAATCCCCCATTTCTAATATTTAATGCTTCTATAGGATTATACTTATACATATCCCAACTAAATACTACATAATACAATCTCGCACCTACTAAACATAAAGGAACTTCCCATATTAGGAAATCCATTAAAGTTTCTTCATCAAGTCCAACTCTTTTAGCTTCTCGAATAGCAAGTATAGTACCTATTAGTACCCCTGTAGCAATTAAAATACCATACCATCTAATTTCAAGTCCAAAAATCTGAAATGCAATTGGATCCATAATAAAACCACCTTTCAAAATACTTCATTGGACTAGTATATCACAAATTAAGATTGATTTCTATTATCTCAAGGGATTTATTATGGACAAGACAGAATTATCTTTTGTAAAATGATTGTTAAATCTCTCAACTATATCTTTATATTCAATAGATTCCAAGATATCTAAATAATCTATTAATAAGAAATCATCGAAATACAAAGAAATAAATGTATTTGCAATAAATTCAACAGAATTCAGCCCCATTAGGAACTCTCCCATACTTTTCTTCTTTATACGATTGAAATCCTCTTCTAATAAAATTGAAGTTATTTCTTTTTCAAAGAACAACATGATTCTATTATATACCTCTTTGGGATCCTTTGATTCACCTACAATCATAGAATGTCCATAGGATTTTTTCCCTGTATAATATGCTCCAAAACTACTATCAATAAGCCCTTCTTCATACATATCATTATAAAATACAGAGCTAGATCCAAATAACATATCAAGTATAAAATTTGTAATAAAATCTTTTCTAACTCGCTTTTCTCCCTCTAGCTCATTATTTGTATCCTTAAATCCAATATAAAACAAAGGGCTAGACGTCATCATGCTTTCTTCAATAAACTTTTCTCTTACTTCTTTAGGTTCCTCTGGAAAAACTCTATTGATTTTTTCTACTTCCTTATAATCCTTTTTCTCTGATTCATCTATTACTTTGATTATCTCATCAAAGGATAGATCGCCTACGATAAATATAACCATATTGGTTGGGCTATAGAATGTGTTATAGCATTTATAAAGTAGTTCCTTGTTTATATTTTGGATACTTTCCACAGTTCCAGCTATATCTATTTTTACTGGATTTTCATTATACATTGCACCTAGGCAATTAAAAAATACCCTCCAACTTGGATTATCTCTATACATATTTATTTCTTGGGCAATAATTCCCTTTTCTTTTTCTACATTTTCATCAGTAAAATATGGATGCTGTACAAACTCTACCAATAGGGCCAGATTATCATAAAAGTTTTCAGTAGATGAAAACAAATATGCTGTTTGAGTAAAATTAGTATAAGCGTTAACATTTGCTCCTAATCTGGAGAATTTATCAAAAATATTTTGTTCAGGCTCTTCAAAAAGTTTATGTTCTAAAAAATGTGCAATGCCTTCAGGCACTTCTACTGTTTCTTTTTCTCCTATTGGTGTAAATACATTATCAATGCTACCATAATCAGTGGCAAATATTGCATATTGTTTTGTATATCCTTCCTTTGGCATAAAATAAACTTTTAAGCCAGATTTCATCTTTTTATAATAAAGTTTTTCTCTTATTTTTTCGTTTTCGTATATTTTGATATCCAACTTATATACCTCCTTCTATTTTTAGGCTGTTTTAGTATCTATGTCATTTCTAAGCTTTTGAATTTTTCATGAAGTATATAGTATCAAGAACAACCTTCGACATAGCTTCTGTTATCTCTTCTCTACTAACACTATCAATATCTCTTAAAATTTCTTCCAAAGATCTACTATCTTCAGATAATATTTGACTAAAGAAATATTCCGATATAAGAAAAATACTATCTCTAATAGATTCCGTTGAAGATTTTATGGATTTTTTTGATACCTCTATATCTTCGTCAGTAAAGTTTCCATGTTTCATTTCTTCTAACTGCTCTTTTACAATATCTATTGTTTTTTCAAAATTATTAAATTCAATACCACCATCTATTAACATAATGGATTTATATTTATAAATAGTAGAAGTAATATAATAAGCTAAACTTTCCTTTTCTCTTACATTTCTAAATAATTTAGAATTTGGCCCCCCACCTAGAATATCACTTGCTACTATAAGGCCATTATATAATCTATCCTCATAGGGAATTCCCGTTCTGTAACCCAGTACTAATTTCCCTTGAGTTACATCTAAATCTTCATGCACCATATTTTTAGTTTGAACTCCTGATATAATTTGTTCCCTTGGTATAGTGATAACGCTATCTCTTTCTACTTTTTCTATATTTTTAATATACTCTATTAATTTTTCATCATATTCCCCAACATAAAATATTTCTATAGGAGATGTATTAATTACATTTTGATAATGCTTATACAATATGCCTTCGTCTATATTTTCCAAATCATCTATATTACCTAACGGAAAAATACTAAACTTTTCATTTCTGCACATTTCTTCTATACATCTATCTAGGGCATAAGATCTTTTATCATTTATTCTTCCTTCAATTTTATGTCTCAAATTTTCTTTTTCTTGTTCAACATAATCTCTTCTAAAATATCCTTTTTCCAAAGCTGGATTATAAATAATAGATTTCAAGAGATTAATTACTTCATAAATATAATCTCCATCACCTACATAATCACCATTAACAGTCTCTACAGTAAATCTAAGAACATGCTTCTCGCCTCTTTTATTAATAGCTATACTTAGGCTTGCTCCATAGGTTTCTTCTAGCTTTCTTTGTATCTTTAAGTTTGTATCATATTCAGCTGTACCTCTCTTAAGGACTAAGGGCAGTAAAGCATTTTTGGTAACCTCCTCCTTAGACAAGGGTCTTAAAAAATAATAACTAAGTAAATTAGATTTAAATTTATCTGTTCTTATTAAGTTTAAATATATCCCATTTCCAATTTTGATTCTTTCTGATTTTAGTGTCAAATTGATTCCTCCTTCTCATATATTATTTTACTATACCCAAAATTAAATTTGTTACTTATATTAATATTATGTATTTAATAAAAAAATACAAAAAACCCAATCTTTCCAATTGGGTTTCAGATTTATTATTTGTTTTTTTCAATCATTTTACTAATTTCACCAACATGTTTATCATAGGGTGAACCATTCAATAGATCACTTATAATCTGTACAATCTGAAAAAAAGTCTTTTCATCATTAGATATTAATACTTCTTTAATCCCTGCATCCTTTTCCATGACTAAGCTATTAATTAAGTCTTTAGTATCTTCTGTAAGCACTGTATCATGTGCCATGATTACAGAAACCAGCGCTGTATCGTTGAAGATAATAGTTGCTGCATCATCTATACCAAAAAGTTCAACTACATAATCCGCCAAATCTTCTGACCTATCTATTATTATCTTATCTTCGATTGATACTTCTACTGCTGTATCCTCCGGCTCCTCTATCTCAACTATTTCTTCGTCTTTAACAGCCTTACAGCCAATTTGTAAAAACAACATTAAAGCTAATATAAATAATAAATATCTTTTCAATTTATCCCTCCTCTTATTATAGTTTTTCATAATTTTCAAATTTTATAACAAGAAAAGGAAAATATTTATTTTTTTAGATTTCTTTTGCTATTTTAACACCAGAGCTAGTTCCCAATCTAGTAGCACCTGCTTCTATCATTTTCTTTGCGGACTCCAAATCTCTAACTCCTCCAGATGCCTTAACTTCTAATTTATCTCCTACTACAGATTTCATCAACCTTACATCTTCTACAGTTGCACCGCCTGTGGAGAATCCCGTTGATGTTTTCACAAAATCAGCTCCTGCTTCCATAGAAAATTCACAGGCCTTAATTTTTTCTTCATCAGTAAGAAGGCATGTCTCTATTATTACTTTTACTATTGCTTTACCTCTAGATGATTCCACCACAGCTTTTATATCATCTTTAACAGTTTTATAATCTTTTATCTTTAAAGCTCCTATATTAATTACCATATCTATTTCATCAGCACCATTGTTTATTGCATCTATAGCTTCAAAAGCTTTAACCTCTTTTGTATTGGCACCTAATGGAAATCCTACAACAGTCGCCACTTTTACATTTGAATTCTTTAAAATATCCTTACAAAATTTTACATAATAAGGATTTACACATACAGCAGCAAAATTATTTTCCATTGCTTCTTTACATAAAGTTTCAATCATATCTTTTGTGGCTTCTGGCTTCAATACAGTATGATCTATCATTCCTAATATATTTACCATCATGTCACCTCCAAAGTTATTTGACTAACTCCACCAAATCCCCATTCTTTATTCCTGCTGCATTTCCTTCTTCTACATCAACATGCATTTCAAGAGCAAAATCTTCAGATACTCTAACTAATACATTATTAAATACTAAACCTCTTTCTCCACCTACTTTTATACTTACTATATCTTTATCTGCTACCCCAAATTCTTCTCCATCACTTGTGTGCATATGAATATGCCTTGCTGCTACTATGATGCCTTCTGATATTTCGACCTCACCCTTTGGACCAATAAGTTTTGCCCCTGGAGTACCTTTAATATCACCAGAATTTCTAACCATTGGTTTTACACCTAATGCAAAGGCATCTGATATTGATAACTCAAATTGAGTGTTTGATCTAACTGGTCCTAATATTCTTACGCCCTTTAATATGCCTTTCGGTCCTACAACGTCAACCTTTTCATCACAGGCATATTGCCCTGGTTGAGATAAGTCTTTCATCTTTGTCAATTGATATCCTTCTCCAAATAAAATATCTAAATCTTTCTGACTTAAATGTATATGTTTATTTGATAAAGCTATTGGTAATTGTGTTCTCATTTTTCTTCATCCTCCTATAAATTATGTATCCTAGATTTATTATAAAACTTTGTCCCAAAAAAATCAAAGACTATTCCAATATCTCCCACATGGTCTCATAGAAATTAGGATATGATATATTTACACATTGAGTATCTATAATCTTCGATTCTCCTATTATATTTAAGGCTGCTATAGATAGAGCCATTGCAATTCTATGATCATTATAAGTATTCACATTGGTCGGATTTAAAGATTTTTTCCCATTTACTATTAATCCATCTGACAACGCTTCAATGTCAGCACCCATTTTCCTCAGCTCATTAACCATAGCCTTTATCCTATCAGTTTCTTTATATTTAAGCTCTTCTGCATTTCTAATTATTGTAGTACCTTCTGCAAAGGCAGCAGCTACAGCTATTATAGGAATCTCATCAATTAACCTTCCTATAATGTTTTCATCTAATTTAATTCCTTTCAATGGAGAGTAGGAAACATGTATATCTCCAATAGGCTCATTATTTATAGTTCTTATATTTTCTATCCTGAGATTTCCTCCCATAGCCTTTATTACATCAATAATCCCTGATCTCGTAGGATTAATTCCCACATCTTTAATGACAATAGAGGAATCTTTAATTATACTAGCTCCTACTATAAAAAATGATGCAGAGGAAATATCTCCAGGAACATAAATTTCCTTGCCTTTAAACTCCCCTTGCCCAAAATATTCAAGCATTCTTTCGGTATGATCTCTAGTTGTTTTTTTCTCTATAACTTTAGTCTTTCCTTTGCTGTAAATAGAAGCAAGGAGAATAGAAGACTTCACTTGAGCACTAGCAATAGGTAACTCATATTCAATTCCCTGCAATCCATCTGAAGGATAGATCCTAAGTGGGGGATATTTATTTTCTTCCCCTTTAATATTTACCCCCATTTTGGTTAAGGGAATAATAATTCTATCCATTGGTCGTTTACTTAAAGAATCATCTCCTATAAGAGTTGAAGAAAATTTTTGCCCCCCTAGTATTCCAGCTAACAACCTCATTGTAGTACCTGAATTGCCACAATCTAGAGGTTTATTAGGTTTTTCTAGGCTATATATCCCCTTGCCTTGAATTCTCACCCTATTCTCTTTTCCATCGATATCTATTTTAATACCCATTTCTCTAAAACATTCAATTGTTCTTAAAGTATCTTCAGATAATAAAACATTTTCAATAGTCGTTTCTCCTTTAGAAATGGAGCCAAGCATTACCGCCCTATGAGAAATAGATTTATCACCTGGTATTTTTATTTCACCTCTTAAAGCTTTTATTCCTTCTATCTTCAAAATCTACACCCTTTCAACTATAAAAAATTTATTTTCAACTGGTTTTATAACTCATAGGAAAATTCTCATAAATTATTCCTTTTTATAATCATTTAATATTGCTTTTATAATAAGTTCTTCTTCTACATCATAAAATATATTTACTTTACCCCTTCCTACAGGTAAAATAAAGGAAATCTTCCCATATTTATTTTTCTTATCGTTCTTCATATATTCTAAAAGAATATTTATTTCATCATTACTAAAAATTATTTGTTCCACTAAAGGACTCAATACTTTTATGATTTCATTATAATATTCTTTATCTATAAGATTTCTTTTATAGGCAATATTGCTTTCATACATCATACCAAGTATAACTGCCTCACCATGATTATATTTTGTATATCCAAAAAAAGATTCTATACTATGACCAACAGTATGTCCAAAGTTTAGGTTTTGCCTAATACCAGCATCTAATTTATCTTTCTCTACCATAGACAATTTTATTTTTATAGATTTTTCTATAATAAATGAGAGTACCTTCATATCTCTACTATAAACTTTATTCATATTTCTCTCTATATATTTAAAAAAATTATAATCCTGGATTAAGCCATATTTAATTATTTCTCCAAGTCCACAGGTGATTTCTTTTTCTGGCAATGTATGAATAAAGGAAGTACAAATTAAAGTTATTAAAGGAAAATGGAAAGAACCTATTATATTTTTATGGCCAGAAAAATCTATTCCCGTCTTACCTCCTATACTGCTATCAACTTGAGATAATAAAGTTGTAGGAATCTGAACATATTCAATTCCTCTTTTGTATGTCGCAGCAGCAAAACCTGCTAAATCCCCTACCACTCCGCCACCTAGACAAAGAATCCTACCTTTTCTATCAATATTCCTTTGGATTAATAAACTATATATATTGGATAATTCCTCTAGGTTTTTGCTGGCTTCCCCTGAAGGAATTATATATATTTCTTCTCTCCCCTTTAATAAATTCTCTAATTCTTCTTTATATATATTATATACATTCTTATCAGTTACAAGAATAAAATTATCATCAATCAAATATTGATATAATTCTTCCCATATATTATCTACCTGTTTCCACACCATCTCATTACCTGCTTTCTAAATATTTAAGATAATTATTATAATTAATCTTAATCTCCTCTAAAAAATCTCCTCCAAATTTTTTAATTAATTCGTCTGCTAATATATATGCTACCATGGACTCGGCAACTATACTAGCAGAAGGAACTGCACATGTATCTGACCTTTCAAATTGTGCAATTGCTTTCTCTTTAGTCAGCATATCCACAGTCTCTAAAGGTCTCTTAAGAGTAGGTATTGGCTTCATAGCTACCCTTATAACTATATCTTCTCCATTTGATATACCAGCTTCTATTCCCCCCGCATTATTTGTTCTTCTCTTATACCTATTATCATCGTAGAGAATCTCATCATGAAATTTGGACCCTAAGGCTGATGCTGCAATACCCCCTAATCCAAATTCAATACCTTTTATCCCCTGTATACTTATACATGCTGCTGCCAGTCTTCCATCTAGTTTTGTATCCCAATTAGCATGACTACCTAATCCTATAGGAATATTACTGGCTATAATTTCTATAATCCCACCTAATGTGTCTCCATCTTCTTTTGCTTCTTGGATTTTATTTATCATTTTCTTCTCAGAACATTTATCAATTACTCTAATACTTGACTGATCAACTCCAGTAAGCTCCCTAATTTCCAAGCCATTGTAATAATCAATATTTGAATTTACACCACCTATATTTATAACATGACTGTAAATATTTATATTAAATTCTTTTAATAGGAGTTTACAGATACTGCCTAAGGCTACACGCATAGCTGTTTCTCTTGCCGATGCTCTCTCTAGAATATTCCTGCCACCCTTTTGATTATATTTTAATGCACCTGCTAAATCTCCATGACCTGGCCTTGGTTTGGTAACCTCTACCAATTCAATATTTGTACCTCTATTTTTAATGGATATAGTAATAGGACTTCCCGTGGTAAAATTTTTACTTACACCTGATAATATATTTACTTCATCACTCTCTATTTGCATTCTAGCTGATCTACCAAACCCCATCTGCCTCCTTTTCAAGTCTTTATTTATATAATCTATATCCAGATATAGATTAGCAGGTATTCCATCAATTATGCCTACAAGAGATTCACCATGGGATTCGCCAGCCGTTAAAAATCTTATCATTTTTTACACCTCCTTATATAAGAAAAGCTTTTAATGTCATATTAGAGAATGCTTTTATTGACCAATGCATAAGCGATTTGCCCGGAATCAAAAATTTAAGTGATCTGCTTAAAATTCATTATGGTCAAGTTCTTGATATGAAACATTAAAGTGGAACTTTCCTATTCGTTATAAAAAACTTCTACCTGTGAAGGTAGAAGTCTTTTATGTTCCAAATATTTTTGCCTATTTCATATAATTCTTCCTTAACATCTAATCTTTTATCTACAGGCTCCTCATCTGTATTAGATATAAAATAGTTTCCTTTGTAATTAGCATTTATAGCCTTAAAAAAATAGTCCATCACAGCTATAGAGCCATTAAACTGATTATATGCAAAGGGAGCTCCGCCTGTAGCTAAAAACACACCTGTCCTCTCTTCATTTCGCTTGTACTGCTTACCTAAAGAGTATTTTAAGGACCAATATTTTTGGCATCTATCTATCATATTTTTTGTCACCCCATTTACTGAGTTAAAATAAATAGGTGCTGCTAATATTATTATATCACTATTATCAAAGCCTTCATAAATAGAACTCATATCGTCTTTACTTACACAGGCTTCTATCTTTCCGCAATAATCGCATCCAGTACAAGGATTTATTTTTTTATCAATTAAATATATTTTGTTAATTTCATAATCATTTTCTCTAATTCCATCTAATAAAAATTCTAATAAGTTATCTGTATTTTTTCCTTTCCTAGGACTACCAACTAAAGCTAATACTTTTTTCATTTAAACCTCCTAGAATGCTACAATGTTTTTAAGATATTTTATCAAGTAAGTGATAATCATACTTTGAATTGGTATATTAACTAAAGCTGTTAGAATTCTACTTGGTAGTATCACAATAATACCTTTGTTATATAACTGAGATAGCCAGTAAGTATTTAAACCCAAAGATATTATTATATAACATGTGCTAACCATAGCAAAAACTCTTAGTATCGAGAATGGATTGCTCTTTGTATCTTTTCTTCTGAAATAGAGAACATAAAGCCCTGGTATTATACCCCATAACATAGAACTTAAAGTGAATCCAAAATGAGGTGGTCCTTGAGGATTAACCATAATACCTATTAGATCTGCAGCTGCTCCAGATATTCCCCCAACTATTGGTCCAAATAACATTCCACTCAACATTATTGGTAACTCTCCAAAGCCTATTCTCAAAGTCGGAAGCACCATAATAGATGCAAATCTTGTCAATGCAATTGACAACGCCACTAGAAAAGCTGATTGTGTTAGTATCCTTGTGTCTATTCTTTTACCATTTTTCATTTGTATCCTCCTTTCTCTTGTTAGTGACAGCAACTGTCACACTAAAGATGAGAGGATTCTTTAATGGTCCAGCGGACGCGGTAAAGAATCGCAGAATTTAATCCTTCGTTTAAGGGCAACTTCCCATCCCTTAACACTTAACGCTCTTTACCTACTCTGTCTTACTAACTACACATTATTATACATCATTATCTCTGCTAAGTAAATCTTTATTGTCCTTCTTCCTAATATACTCAGTTAAATTATAAGATCCTATAAAACTTGCCATAAGAAAAGAAATTACACCCATTACTTTATAATATGTTGGGTAAGTAGAAAAATAAGCAGTGATATAAAACACAATAAATAAAAAATATAATTTAAATATTTTATCTTTACTTAGAAAATTGAAGCTTGATTTTAACTCTGATTTTTTTTCATAATATCTATTTATAATATAGTCCTCTATATCCTCGTCAGCTGACAATACTTTTTCTTCTTCAAGTTTTATTTTATACTCATTTTTAAATTCTTCTATTTTTTTACGCCTAATTTCTAGGCTTATTTTTTTTATATATATACCCATAAACATTGCAATAACAAATGATAATATTAAAGAAATGATAAAATTATTTATTAATCTATTTAGTATTAAAACTAAAAGGATTAAAATGCCTACTCCTAAAGATATTTTATCCATAATGTCTGCCCGAGTAGTTTTACCTTTTTTTATCTGCTTAGTATAAAAATTATTTAATACTCTCTGTTCTTCCTTATCTTTACGATTCTCTTTTAAATAACTTAAATCCTTTTTCATTTTTCTCTCTCCCTTTCTTAGTTGCAGCATATCCTATACCTTGTATTGTTGCCACAAAACCTAAAAAAGATAACCCTATACTAGTTGCTATAGAACTAAAAAATTCTTCAGGTAACATTTGTATTAGCAAATCAGTTTGAGGATCTAATAACCAAAGATCATTCGTAAAAAATATATAATGAAAATAAGTAAAGTACTTAGTGAAATCAAAGTATATCATGATCCCGAGAATACCAATAAAAATCAAATTAACAAAAAGACCTTTATAAATCCACTTTCCTACTAATTTTGTCTCTCCTATCAATACAAAATAAATTATTAGTCCAATGGATAATATAATAGCTATATATTTTAATATAAATCCATATTTAAATAAGACTTGCACATCTCTCATATGTAGTATTTCTCGTTGATTAAAATTAGGCTCTAGGATTTCATCTCCAGCCTTTCCCCTTAAATAAATGAATATATCATTAGTTATACTTTCAAGTTCAAAATATTCTTTTCCGGTAACTTGTAGAATATCATGTGCAAAATAAGCCCTCCTATAATGTTTTATATCAAATATATGCTGCTCTGCTGCTATTAAAAGACATGATAAAGATAGAGAAATAACTAATAAAATCAGTAGTATCTTTTTCAATTCCATTCCTCCTGCATAATATGTTTTATATATAATATCATATTTTTATTACAAATAAAAAGGATTGAAGAAAATATAATCCCTCAATCCTCCTAAAATTATGACATCGCCTTTTCCAATTTATCTAAATATTTTATTGGAAAAACCCTGAGTAGCTCTTTATATTGTTCCACTGATAAGCCTTGAACAGTTGTATATATTTCAATTTTTGTATCCAAGTCTGCAGCTATAAACCTTTCTTTTATCTCTTGGAAAGTTTCATTTGTTTCCATACATTTACCTCCTCGTATAATAAAGTTACAGTTTAATTACTGTATTTTCTTTTCTATCTCA
>NZ_CABSQO010000027.1:0-56700 GCF_902479755.1 uncultured Tissierella sp.
GTATAATAGCAATAATTGTTAAATTGTTATACAATTTGAGTATATGATATAATAAATTAAGATAATAACTACTGATTTAAGGAGCGGTTATATGGAAGAAAATAAGAAATCAAGTCTTAAAGGCTTTAAAATATTTATTATGGTATTCCTTATATTAAGTATATTCTTATTAAAAGAAGAAAATCAAAAACGATTGGCTAAAATATTAGACTTCATTGGGGGCAAAGAAAAGGTTTTAGAGTTAGTTAACTCTTTTGAAAATGAAGACGATATACAAAATATAAATATATATAATGAAACAGTTGTAAAATACAATAATAACAAAATATCTTTTATGGAAACCGATGGTACACTTATCTTGGAAAAGGAATTTAATTTTGAAGATCCATTTGTTCATTATGGAGATAAATATATCTATGTAATGGACAAGTCTACTGGCGACATTTATTCTTTTGATAAAGATGGAAAAACTATAGATAGGTTGCAATTTGGTAAGGAGATATTTAATTTAAAGGAAAGCCATCAAAACCTTATTTATCACATAAAAAATTCAGATGTGGAAAGTATAAAGATATTAGATAAAGATAGAGTAACGTTTGGAAATTATTCATACGAGGATAAGAATATTCTTACCTGTGTTTCAAATATAAATGGAACAAGAGCTGCTATATCCTTGTTAAATCTAAATGAAGGAATATTAAAATCACAAATAGAATATTATGGTGAAAATGAGGAAAAGTTAGGTTCACTAGATATTGAAGGAGAAATAGTGGTATATCTTAATTTTACATCGAAGAATGAGATTATTGCATTAAGTGATCGTTCTTTATACTTCATTAAAGATGATAAAATAATGTGGAAAAAAGAATTTGATTTAATAAAAGATATTTATCTTGGAAAAGATAAAATTTATATTTTATATAGTAATTACTTAGAGACCATAGATTTCAATGGAAATACAGAAGAAAAAATTGGATTTACAGAGGATTATAAGAAAGTATTGCCATTTGAACAAAGGTTTTTACTCTATGGAGACGATAATATAATTATAGTAGAAGGAAAAAAGGAGATATTAAAACATAATGATAATATAATTGAAGTATTTACTTCCAAAGATCAGATACTAATATGGGGACCAGAAGAAATAAAGACATATAGGATATCAAATAAAAAATAAGGTGAAAAATGTCTAATTATGGGTATATTCATTAGTATAATGAGTAATTAAATGGGAGGGGTAAAATGACTAGAAAAAATTATTCTTTAGGTGTAATATTAATATTTATAGGTTTAATGTTTTTACTTATGAATTTAAGTCTACTTACTTTTGATTGGCTATTATTTATATTGGCAGTGGGACTAATAGTATGGGATTTAATAAAAGGTAATATGGTCTATTTAATAGCAGGTTTACTTCTCCTTGGAATATCATCTGTAGCTCTTATAGATGAATACTTATTTACAGCTATTAGTGTAAAATCCTTTATATATCAATTGACATTTGGTATCATATCTTTAGTACTATATGGAAAGCATGGAAATAAAGGTTTTCTAATATTAGGAACTTTACTATCTGCCATGAGTATTAACAGTTTAATTGAGGAAACAGCTACAACTGATGTAAGCTGGACAAGGTTTTTATTGTTTGCTATTGCTTTCTTTATTTCATATGTTATAGGATATAGAAAAGAAAGCGTAGATTGGCCAAGAAATATATCTGTTATAATGTTAATTGCTTCTGCTATATCTTTATTAGGATCTAAGGATTTATTAAAAATTGGATTTTGGAAATTTATATCGTATTTAGTACCTGCCATCATTATATTATTTGGAATTAAGATAATATATAGTGGAATAAAGGAATCAAGATAATCCCAGAACAACGGGATTTTCTTTCTTATAATGAATAGAAAAGTTCTATTTTTATAATTTAATTTTAAGAACTTGACCTAAATGAGTTTTAATCAGATTGCCGAAATCTTTGATTCTGTGCAAGTTGCTTATACAGTAATCAATAAAAGCCGTCTCTAATGCTTTAATTAGGAAGCTTTTACTATTAATTATATCTATACTAAATAAGAATATATAACATTTATAAATACTTTTATGGTCAATATATAAAACTAGTATAATATAATTAATTGAAAATATAGGAGGAATAATAATGAGAATAGAAGTAGATGCAAGAGGACAAGTATGTCCAAAACCAGTTATAATGACAAAAAAGGAATTAGATAATTTATCTAGTGGAATAGTAACTACTATTGTAGATAATGAAGTAGCTAAAGATAATGTTTCAAAACTAGCTGCATCCTACGGATATAGTTTTATAATTGATAAAGGAAAAGAAAATGAATATTACATCCATATTACTAAAGGCGGTATAGGAGAGGAACCAAATTCAAATGTATGTATTCCAGATACATTTAAGGATTTAACTATTGCTATTGGTTCAGATAAGATGGGTGTTGGCGGAGAAGAATTAGGTAAGATTTTAATGAAGAGTTTTATCTATACAGTGAAAGAAACTACCCCTTGGCCAGCAACTATAGTTTTCTTTAATTCAGGAGTTTATTTAACTTGTGAAGGCTCAGAAGTTCTAGAGGATTTAAAAGCATTGGCTAATGAAGGTGTTGAAATTATATCCTGTGGAACATGTTTAGATTATTATAATATAAAGGATAAACTTCAAGCTGGAGAAATAGGAAATATGTATAGCATATATGAAAAAATGAGAAATGCAAATAATACCATAAACATTGGATAGGAGACAGCAATGAGAAAAGAGACTTACGGAGTAACTACCTATAAATCTACTCATCACACAATACAGGCTGAAGGAGTATTTAAGGAAAAAGGAATAAGTTTTAGAACTATACCTACGCCTAGAGAAATTACAGTTAGCTGCGGATTAGCTATTATTTTTGCACTAGATGATCTTCCTAAAGTAAAGGAAATGGTAAATAGTAATGAAGTAAATATAGACGGCATATATAAATATACTAAGGATGGACAAAAGAATAGTGCTGAAAGGATAATATGATATTGAGGTTGATTATATGGAAAAGGTCAGACATATAACAAATACTATCAGGTATTTTACTGATGATTACTTGAAAACTAGTAATGGACAGTTGAATATCTTAGGAAAATTATTGAAGATATTGATAATAATAATAGCAATAAAGATAGTTATCTCCTTAACTAATAAACTTATAGATAAGGCTCTAAGAAATAAAAAGGGAAATAATATTTTTATAAGTAATTGGAGAGCTAATACCATCGGTGAGGTACTAAAAAAGATTGTTAAGTATGTCTTATACTTCATAGGTATAATGATGATTTTAGAAATGTTCAACGTCAATACTACATCAATATTAGCTACAGCAGGGATCGGGGGATTAGCTATAGGTTTTGGTGCTCAATCCTTAGTCAAAGATATTATCACTGGATTCTTTATTTTATTTGAAGATCAATATGCTGTAGGAGATTATGTTAAAATAGAATCTTTAGAAGGCACTGTGGAGGAATTAGGTTTAAGAGTTACAAAGCTTAGGGATTTTTCTGGAGATTTGCATATAATTCCTAATGGAAGAGTTCAGGTTGTAACAAATAAAACTAGAGGAGCCATGAGGGCATTAGTAGATATATCTGTGACATATGAAGAAAATATAGATAGGGTAGTTAAGATACTGGAAAAGGTTTGTGCAGATATTAAATCTAGTAATGATGCTATATTAGATGGACCTACTATATTAGGCATTACTGATTTAGGAGAATCTAGTGTATCAATTACAATTATAGCTAAGACTAAGCCCATGGAACAATGGGCCGTGGAGAGAGAGATTAGGAAAAAGGTAAGAGAAATCTTCCATAGGGAAAATATTGATATACCTTATCCAAGAAGAGTAATATTTGGAGGGAAAGATAATGATACTAAAATATGATGTAGGAGATGTAATAACTTTAAAAAAAGGGCATCCCTGTGGAGAAAACAAATGGGAAATCCTACGAACTGGTGCAGATATAAAGCTCAAATGCTTGGGATGTGACAGACAAATTTGGATACCTAGAATAGATTTTGATAAACGGATTAGAAAGATTTTAGTAGATGATAAGTGGATTAGTATAGTTCATTACAAGGGGAAAGAGAATGAAGAAGAATGAATAGTATAAAAACAAACTATACAATTAATTGTATAGTTTGTTTTTTAGAATATATATTAGTAAATAATAATAAAATAGGTCATAATTAAAGTGTAGAAAATCCTTATTTGACTTATTTGAATTGACAAACAATATAAAATATGATTTTATATTATTATATATAATATTTACATAGATATTTTACTTAAAATTAGGAGGAAAGAAATGGGAGATGAATCTGGGGCCCCGATAACAGGACAATTGCTTTTAATTTTAGTGTTGACACTATTAAATGCTTTTTTCGCTGCATCGGAGATGGCAATGGTATCAGTTGATAAGAAAAGGTTAAATGTACAAGCAGAAGAGGGTAATAAGAAGGCGAAAATGTTAATAGAACTTTTAAAAGAGCCTTCAAGATTTTTATCTACAATACAAGTAGGAATTACATTTGCAGGATTTTTCTCATCTGCATCTGCAGCTGTAGGAATTTCAGATGATTTTGGAAGGTTGTTGGCAAGCATTGGAGTACCTTTTGCAAAGGATGTTGCTTTTGTATCAGTGACTTTAATATTGTCATATATCACTCTTGTATTTGGAGAGCTTGTGCCAAAGAGAATAGCTCTTCAAAATGCAGAAAAATTTTCAATGTTTGCAATTAAAACTGTAAGTATAGTAGCTAAGATAATGAGTCCTTTTGTTACTTTCTTATCTTTTTCTACGAATGCAATTATGCGTCTTTTTGGATTTAGTACTGTTGGTGTAGAGGAAAAGATTACATTAGAAGAGATTCGTTCAATGGTAGAGG
This sequence comes from uncultured Tissierella sp., assembly GCF_902479755.1. Lineage (NCBI taxonomy): Bacteria > Bacillati > Bacillota > Tissierellia > Tissierellales > Tissierellaceae > Tissierella > uncultured Tissierella sp. The sequence continues at coordinate 4,952 of NZ_CABSQO010000027.1, forward strand.
TTGGACAGGAGCAGGGTGTAATTAATTCAATAGAACGAGAGATGATAGATAGTGTAATAGGCTTCGATGATAAACTAGCAGAAGAGATTATGACTGCCAGAACTGAAGTTTTTATGATTGACCTAGAGGACCCGATAGAGGAATATCTTAGTGAATTACTAGAACTGAAATATTCTAGAATCCCTGTATATGAAGGGGATGTAGATGATATACTAGGTATACTCTACATTAAAGATTTCCTACTAGAAGCATATAAGGCTGGATTTAATAATGTAGATATCAGAAAGATTCTTCGTCCAGCATATTTTATACCTGAACGTAAGAATATTAATGATTTATTTAACGAGCTTCAAAGTAAAAGAAAGCATATGGCTATTTTGATAGACGAATATGGTGGATTTTCAGGAATCGTCACTATGGAAGATTTGATTGAAGAAATAGTGGGAGATATAGATGATGAATATGACCATGATGAGCCAGATATTAGAAAAATAGACGATATGACTTTCATAGCTAAGGGAGCAATATCGATTAAAGAGTTGAACAGTAACCTTGGTACAAAATTAGATGAGGATTCAGAAGATTATGATACCCTTGGAGGTCTGTTAATAGATATAATAGGTTATATACCTGATGATGGTGAAAAGGTAGTTGTTGAATATGAAAATATTGAATTTCATATAGAAGAAATTAACGAGAAAAGAGTACAAATGGTACGTATAATGCTTACAAAAACGGAAGAAAATTGTTTTGAAGAAGAAAAATAATTATAATTAGTCAGGTACAATATTAATGTTGAAGTACCTGACTTTTTGGTATATTAAGCTAAGGGAAGGTGTCTTAATGGATATTAAATCGAAACATATGAAGAATGCTGTATTTTTAATTTCTTTTGCAATTATATTGATGTGGTTATTAGAAAATATTTCAGTAGTTTGGATGGGAATATCTAGGATGTTTGCAATATTTTCTCCATTTATAATAGGATTTGCAATGGCAGTTGTACTTAATAATCCAATGAAATTTATTGAGACAAGGTTATTTGGAAATAAGGGAATATTTAGAAAAACAAAAGAAAAATTTAAGAGACCAGTAAGTTATTTACTTACACTACTTATATTTATAGCTATTATTTTTATTGTCTCATTTATTATAGTTCCAGAACTAGTTAATACAGCTCAAGATTTGGCTGAAAAATTTCCTTCCTATTGGGCTAATTTACAAGTCTTTATAAAGGAAAATCTTGAAAGTAATAAACAAATAGTTGAGTGGGTAAATAATATAAATATCGATTGGGAAGCCATTGAAGAAAATATTATATCATTTTTTAAAAGCAGTGCTTTGGATTGGGTTAGTTCTACATTTACATTTGCATCTTCAATAATAAATGGAATTGTTAAATTTGCATTAGCCTTCATATTTTCTATATACATTTTATTACAAAAAGAAACTTTAATTAGACAAGCAAAAAAATTCATAATTGCATTTTTTCCAGAGAAAGTTGCCAATAAGATATTTTATATTGGGAATTTATCAAATAATATATTTTCAAGTTTTCTAACGGGTCAATTATTAGAAGCCTTAATAATAGGCGGATTATTCTTTATTTCAATGAATATATTTGGATTTCCTTATGCTCTTATGATAAGCATAATTATAGCTATAACTGCGCTTATTCCAATGATTGGTGCATTCATAGGATGTGCAGTAGGTGTTTTTTTAATTTTAGTTGTAGATACCAAAATGGCATTTTGGTTCATAATAATGTTCTTGATAATCCAACAAATAGAGGGAAATCTTATATATCCACATGTTGTTGGCAAGGCATCAGGTCTTCCGTCTATATGGATACTTGTTGCTGTAACAGTAGGAGGAAGCTTATTTGGAGTATTAGGAATATTGCTATTTATTCCAATCGGTTCAATAATATATACATTATTAAGTGAATCTATAAACTACAGATTAAAATTGAAAAAAGTAAAAAAAATATAGCGTTATAAATAATAATAACCGTCCAAATTAACTTGGCGGTTATTATTGCTAGAATCCATATTTTATTATACCAATTATTAGTAAATGCAAGGGATAAAATATATAGAATATCCATTTAGAATTTTTACTTCCTCCAGGTTTTCCATTATATTGTTTAAGAATAGGAATAGCTAAGAGTATTCCTATTTGGAATATCTGATAATACCAATTGTTATTATTACTAGTAAACATTAAAAAAGGACTAATTATTACAGGACTTGCTATAGCAATAAAATTCCATACTTGTTTTTTAAAGTTATTGGTATTTATTCCGAAAAATAATATCCATAGAACGGCAATAAAACTCCAATCACCTGGGGTCGCTATAATACAGAGACCAAATATTAGAATTATTTTTATTGTTTTGCTTAATTTTTCATGGTTCCAAACTATAAGAGACATTAATCCGAGAAAAAGAGTATACATAACAGAGGTTTGAAGCTTAAATTGAATGCCATTGTTGAAGGTAATAGGTAATTGACCATTCATAAAGTAATAAAATGGAATATGTGAAATAATAGCAAAAATCCCTAATCTTAAGGTATACCTTTTCAAATTACTAGTATGATGATAGCCTTCTGCTATAAAATAGCACATAATAGGTGCTGTAAGTCTACCGATCAAATGCATTATTTGACCTAAAACACTGCCTGTTGGAACAAATGCCCAAGCTATATGGTCAATAAGCATTGCAAAAATAGCAATTATTTTTAGGCTATAACCTGACAACCCAGTCTTATTAGGCTCTGTAATTAAATCTTTCATGCTAAAATCCTCCTAGTAATATAATAATTTGATTTTATAACATTTATTTATAGCAAACAAGGTCAAAATAAAATAAATGTAAAAAATTTATCTATTTTCGCAATATTCCCAATAGATGAACTTTGTGTTTTTCCCCTCAAATTGTATTAAAATGTTAGACAATTGCATAATTAAATAGTAAACTATAATTAAGGTTATAAGCGAAACCTAAATTTAATGGAGGTGCGTGTGATGTCATTAAACTATGCAAAGCGTATGGACAGCATCAAGGCTTCAGAAATTAGAGAATTGTTAAAATTAACTCAACAACCTAATATTATTTCATTTGCTGGTGGTATGCCAGCCCCAGAATCATTTCCAATAGAAGAATTCATAAAAATTGGAAGAGAGGTTTTAGAGAATACAGGAGCTCAAGCATTACAATATGGGCCGACTGAAGGTTATCAACCACTTAGGGAAGCTATAGCAAAAAGAATGGCAAAAGTAAAGGTAGATGTTAAGGCTGAAAACATATTAGTGACAAGTGGGTCCCAGCAAGGACTAGATTTTGTGGCTAAGATATTTATTAATCCAGGCGACATCATAGTTTGCGAAAGCCCCACATACCTAGGTGCTATCAATGCATTTAAGGCTTATGAACCCAAATTTATAGAAGTATCTACAGACAAAGATGGTATGAATATGGAAGAGTTAGAAGAAGTGCTTAAGAGTAATGATAATATTAAATTTATTTATGTTATTCCAGATTTCCAAAACCCATCAGGCAAGACTTGGTCTGTAGAGAGAAGAATTAAATTAGTAGAATTAGCAAATAAATATAATGTTGCAGTAGTTGAAGATAATCCATATGGAGAATTAAGATTTGAGGGTGAAATATTACCAGCAGTTAAACATTTTGATACAGAGGGAAGAGTAGCTTTCTTAGGTACTTTTTCAAAAATTCTTTGCCCTGGTTTAAGACTTGGATGGGTGGCGGCTGCACCGGAATTTTTAAGCAAATTTATACTTGTGAAACAAGGAGCTGACCTTCAATCAAGTACTATTTCACAAATGGAAGCAGCAAAATTCTTAGAACTTTATAATATAGATGAACATATTCAAAAAATAATTGATATATATAGAAAAAGAAGAGATGTAATGATGAAAACCATAGAAGAAGAATTTCCAGAAGGTGTTAGTTATACCTATCCTGAGGGAGGATTATTTACATGGGTAGTGCTACCTGAGTATATGAATGCTAGAGAATTAGCATTAAAGGCTTTAGAACAAAATGTTGCATATGTTCCAGGTGGATCTTTCTTCCCGAATGGTGGAAATGAAAATACCTTTAGATTAAATTATTCAAACATGGATGAAGAAAGAATAGTTGAGGGTATTAAGAGACTTGGAAAAGTAATAAAAGATGCTATAAGATAGTTATAAATTTTGTAAATGGTATTTAGCCATAAATTTTAAATTAGAAGATTAATAAATAAAGATAAAACCTTCATTTTACTTAGAGAGATAAACTTTAAGGAATGAAGGTTTTATTAATTTGATATTAACAATTAAACATCAACCTTAGGCAGTCTTATTTCTATAGTAGTTCCTTTACCTTCAATACTCGAAAGAGATAGTTGACCATCATGGTATTCTACAGTATGTCTAACTATGGATAAGCCAAGGCCAGTACCATTTACCTTTTTTGATCGAGATTTATCTACTCTATAAAATCTTTCAAATATTCTATTTTGATGCTCTGAAGGAATACCTATACCAGTATCACTAACTTTAATAACTCCCCATATATTATCGGAAAATATCTGTACATCTACTTTACCATTGGGTTTATTATATTTTATAGCATTATCCACTAGATTAAAGACCAAGTCTTCAATCATTCTCTGGTTTCCTTTAATCAATGTATTTTCTCCAGTTACATTTAGAGATATATTTTTTTCCCTTGAATTAATTTCTAGATTGGAGCACACAAATTGTGCTATAGAAAATAAGTCTATTGAAGAAATTTCTCTTTTAATAGATACATCATCGAGTTGAGATAGTTTAATAATAGAATCTATGAGCCCTAAAAGCCTATTACCTTCTTTTCGGATAATTGCAGCAGATTTTTGAATATCGTCTCCTTTAGCTATTCCAGTTTCTATCATTTCTGCAAAGCCGTTAATAGAAGTGAGAGGAGTTTTTAATTCATGTGATACATTAGCAGTGAATTCTCTTCGTATTTTTTCTGCTTCTTTTAGACTCTCAATATAATGTTCAATTTCCTTTTTCTGTATTTCAATAGTTCTAACGAAGGGCTCCAGTTCTTCATATATTGTAGCCTCCTTAACATTTTCCCCAGATAATATACTCTCTATATTATGAGAGGCTAGTTGTATAGGCTTAATTATCTTTGATGTTAAAATAGATGAGATAATATATAAAAATATTAAGATAAATACTAAGAGTCCTGCCATGGCAGGTAATATACCTATGAAAACATATTTTATATCTTGTATAGGTCTAGATATTCTGACTATCTTATTATCTACTTTCAAATCATAAAAAGAAGAGGAATGTTTCTCTGGTGGTACAGAATTAGATTCATAGACATGGATATCGATACTACTTCTAATATCCTTTGGATTATAATATCCGTAGAATAAAAAGACTAAGACAATGGAGGTGATAACTGCCGTTATGGTAGCTATAGCTGCCAAATTATAATATATTTTTTTATCCAAGTCCTAACCCCCTATCTTATATCCTACATTTCTTATGGTTTGAATAATTTTACCAGCATCACCAAGTTTTAATCTTAAAGTTCTAATATGAACATCTACGGTCCTGCTTTCGCCTTCAAAATCAGTTTCCCATACTTCACTCATTATTTTATCCCGAGATAAAACAATATTTTTATTTTTTAATAAATAATGTAGAAGTTCAAATTCTTTAAAGGTTAAATTTACCTCCTTTTCATTTACTGTTACAATTCGTCTTTTTTCATCTAAACAAAGATTACCTATAAATATTAAACTTTGTTTATCTTCTAATCTAATACTACGACGAAGAACAGCATTAACTCTAGATATTAATTCCATTACTCCAAAAGGTTTGGAAATATAATCATCGGCTCCCATATCAAGACCCTTTACCTTATCATACTCGCTGGTTTTTGCAGTGAGCATAACTATGGGTATATCTTTAGTACTATTATTTCTTCTTATATTGGCAAGTACAGCATATCCATCTTCGCCGGGTAGCATTATATCGAGTACAATCAAATCTGGAAGTTTAAATTGGAGTTCATTATATAAGTCATCAGCACATTCAAAACCTTTAGCTTCAAATCCATTATTTTTTAATGCATAAATAACTAATTCTCTAATACTTTCATCATCTTCAACACAGTAAATTGTCTTCATAAAATCACCCCTTCATACAATGCACAATTCACAGTTCACAATCAATTCGTACAATTCAATTATATCATTAAACATAATATAAGATATATTATAAAACCAAAGAAGAGTAAGATTTCTTCTTTGGTTTAACTTTTCTAATTCATAATTTTAAATTTATAGCCAAATGTCACTTAGGTAATTCAAAATTTCTCACATAATGTTCTCCAGTAATAGAATAATAAACCCATTCTGCAATATTTTCTGCGTGATCTCCGATTCTTTCTAGGTATTTAGCTATCATAAGTAAATCAACAGCTTGCTCGCCGTTTTCTACACTTTCTCTAATAAGCTCAATTAATTCATTCTTAACAATGTGAAATAACCCATCAACCTCATCATCATAGTCTATAACAGTTTTTACAAGTTCTAAGTCTTTCCTTACAAATGCATCTACACTATCTCTTACCATTTTTATTGTAGCTTTAGCCATTTGAGGAATATGGTTAAGTTTCTTTATATATTTTTGCCCAACAAGTCTTATTGTTATTTCAGAAATATCAGCAGCCTGATCTCCAATTCTTTCCATATCTGTAATCATCTTTAATGCTGATGATATCATTCTTAGATCACTAGCTACAGGCTGTTGCTGTAGCAATAGCTTTAAACATCTTCTTTCAATACTTTTCTCTATATCATCTACTTCTTTATCATTTTCCACAATCCTTCTTGCAAGCTCGGCATCTTGCTCTATAAGAGCGGTAACTGCTGCCTCTATGGAACTTTCAACTATACTACCCATATCTGTAAGTTCTTCATTTAATAAATCTAATTCCTTATCGAACCTACTTCTCATATACATCACCCCTTCTATAATTGATAATAAAAATATATTTTATCCAAATCTTCCAGTTATATAATCTTCAGTACGTTTATCCCTTGGCTTAGAGAATATATCATCAGTAGCTCCAAATTCTATTAATTCTCCTGATAGGAAAAATGCAGTTTTATCTGAAACACGAGTCGCTTGCTGCATATTATGAGTTACCATAACGACAGTATAATTATCTTTTAATTCTTGAACTAAGTCTTCAATCTTAGCAGTAGATATAGGGTCAAGGGCACTAGTGGGCTCATCTAGTAGCAATACCTCTGGATCAACAGCTAAAGCTCTTGCTATACAAATTCTCTGCTGTTGTCCTCCAGATAATTCAAGGGCATTCTTTTTTAATCTATCCTTTACTTCATCCCATATTGCAGCATTAATAAGGCTTTTCTCTACAATTTGGTCAAGAATATTTTTGGATTTTATACCATGTGTGCGAGGACCAAAGGCAATATTATCATATATACTCATAGGAAATGGATTTGGCTTTTGAAAAACCATACCGACACGTTTTCTTAGAAGATTTACATCTATATTTCCATTTCCGTTACCATTACTATATATATTTTTTCCATCTAATAGAACACTTCCTTCTATCCTACATCCTTCAATTAAGTCATTCATTCGATTAAGAGTTTTGAGAAATGTAGATTTGCCACAACCAGATGGTCCAATAAAAGCAGTTATTAAATTTTTCTCTATATTAATATTTATATCTTTAAGAGCGTGAAAGCTCCCATAATATAAATTTAAACTTTCAACTACAATTTTATCCATTTAAATCCCCTTTCGATAATTTTTTAGCTATTAAGGATGATAATCCATTAATTCCTATTACAACAATTAAAAGCACTACAGCAGTTGCATATGCTTGATTAGTATATAATCCTTCACTGGAAAGGGAATACATATGAATTGCTAAAGTCCTACCTGATGAAAATAAATTTTTTGGTATCTGTGGAACTGTACCAGCAGTATATATAAGTGCTGCAGTTTCACCTACAATTCTACCTATTGCAAGGATAATCCCAGCAAGTATTCCAGGCATAGCCGTAGGTAAAACTATTTTGAATATAGTTCTTAATTTACCTGCACCTAGACCAAAGCTTGCTTCACGAAGAGTATTAGGAACTGCTAGGAGGGCTTCCTCCGTTGCTCTAATTATAAGGGGGAGGATCATAATTGAAAGAGTAAAAGCCCCAGCAGCCATTGAAAAACTCCAACCTAAAGTTGTTACAAAGAATAGCAATCCAAATAAACCATATACTATGGAGGGAATTCCCGACAATGTCTCTGTTGTTAATCTTATTATCTCAACTAATCTATTGTCACTTTTTGCATATTCAACAAGATAAAATCCAGTGAATATGCCAATAGGACAAGCAATTAATAATGCTAAAAAAGTCATTATAAGAGTAGTGATTATTGCTGGAAATAAAGAAACATTTTCTGTAGTATATTCTAAAGCAAATAGAGAAGGCTTTAGATAAGGAATGCCTTTGATTAATATATAGCCAATTATAATAAACAATATAGAGAAGGTTGCAAAAGCTGAAAATATGACAAGTCCCTTAATCAATTTACTTAATTTATTCAATTAGGCCACCTTCCTTTTAAGAACAGAGAATAATCCATTTATAAGTAGTATGAATACGAATAATACTACCCCAGTTGCGATTAACGCTTCTCTATGAAGTTCAGCTGCATAGCCCATTTCTATTACAATATTAGCAGTTAAAGTACGTACTCCTTTTAATAATCCTTTAGGCATACGAGCTTGATTTCCAGCTACCATAATTACTGCCATGGTTTCTCCTATTGCTCTGCCAATTCCAAGTACTATAGATGAAAGGATTCCAGATTTTGCTGCAGGCAGCATTGCGAAAAATATTGAATATTCATGGGTTGCACCTAAGGCAATAGCCCCTTCATAATAACTGCTAGGTACCGATTTAATAGCTGCTTCTGAAAGCCCTATTATGGTTGGTAAAATCATTATGCCAAGAAGTACAGAAGCTGTTAGTATACTACTTCCTGTACCACCAAATAAATCTCGAGTTAAAGGTACTAAAACAACAAGACCGAAAAATCCATATATTATAGATGGAATTCCAGCCATTAGATTTACTGCAGGTTTTAAGAATTTATAAATCTTCTTTGGACAGAACTTTGCTAGATATATAGCAGTTAAGATTCCAATAGGTACTCCAAGAATTATAGCACCAGCCGTCACATAGATGCTTCCCACAATCATAGGAAATATTCCAAATGATGGTGGGATATTTGAAGGAGACCAATCTTTACCAAGTAAGAAATTAAATGCTCCGATTTTTCCAATCGCTGGTATTCCATTGGCAAACATAAAATAACATATTAAAATTACTGATACTATAGAAGCACAAGCGGAGATAAAAAATATTATCTCCATGAGCTTTTCAAAAAATTTTGTTTTCATCTAATCACCCTCTATTCAATGTCGCCCCAGTTAATAAGTTCACCTATAAATATATTTTTTACATTTTCTAAAGACACATCAGCTAAAGTATTTGCTGGATGAGTAATTACTGCGATACCATCTAATGCTATAGCAACATCTTTAAGCTCCGCTTTTTCACTGTCTTTTAAAGCTCTCGAAGCCATTCCTATATCAGCAGTACCATCTATAGCAGCTTGCATACCAGCTGATGAGTCAGATTGTTGTACCTCTATTTGAGCATTTGGATTAATTGCAATATAAGCTTCTCTAAGCTTCTCCATAACTGGAGTAACAGATGAAGAACCAGCTACTACTATCTTACCACTTGGTTTAGAACCGCTATATGGGGCTGCATTATCATCTATAGCTATATAGTTTTTTGAAACAACTTCTTGTCCTTCTTTGCTCATTATAAAATCTATAAAATCCTTAGCTACTTCAGAAATTTCACCTTTTGTTGCTATATTAAAAGGTCTGGCTATTTTATAGCTTCCATTTTTGATATTCTCAGTTGTAGGAGCTATACCATCTATATTCAACGCTTTTACTGTATCATTAAGAGAACCTGTTGATACATAGCCTATTGCATATTCGTTTCCAGCAACTGTTGTAAGTACAGTATCTGTTTTCATTTGAGTGATAGCTTCTTTTGTAGTTCTATCAACTTTTTTGCCACTGCCATCTTTTTCCTCTACTCCTGTTAACTCTACAAATGCACCTCTAGTACCAGAGCCTTCTTCTCTAGTAACTACTACGATTTCATTTGATGTATCAAATCCATTTTTATTATTATCAGTATTTACATTTTCTCCGCCTTGATTATTTGATTTACATCCTGCAAGAAGTGATGCCACTAAAACAAATGATAATGCTAAAATAACTATCTTTTTCACTTTATTTCCTCCCTTTAATTTCTTTATTTGTTTTCAGTATATAAGGAGAATGTTAAATCTATTGTTATGGTAATGTTAATTCTATGTAAAATCTGGACATAATTATTATATAAAAGGTATTTAAAATTTCTTGCATACTTTATTTATTAATGATATAATACTTTGGTAAATCCTTGCTCTATCTTTAGGATAGGGCCGACAGTCCATAGGGAGGTGAAACATATGAGAAAGTACGAAGCAGTGTTTATCTTTTTACCAAATGAAGAGGAAAAGAGAGTTCAAGTTCTTGACAGATTCAAGGGTATAATTGAAAAGGAAGGAACTATTACAAACATTGATGAGTGGGGAATTAGAAAGCTTGCATATCTAATTGATGATATTGGCGAAGGATACTATGTACTTATGAATTTTGAAGGTACACCAGAGGCAATAAAAGAATTAGATAGGGTTGCTAGAATTTCTGACAGCATTATGAGACACATGATCATTAGAGAAGATGAATAATCTAAGGGTAGGTGAGAATATTGAATAATGTTGTATTAATAGGAAGATTGACAAGAGACCCTGAACTAAGGTATATACCTGGAAGTGGTACTGCAGTTGCTAGATTTAGCATAGCAGTTGACAGGGGGCTTTCTAGAGAGAAAAAACAAGAAATGGAATCTAAAAATCAACCTACAGCAGATTTTATCAACATAGTTGTATGGGGTAAACCTGCTGAAAACTGTGCTAATTACTTAGTGAAAGGTAGATTAGTAGGTATTCAAGGCAGAATTCAAACGGGTTCTTATGAAAAAGATGGTGTTAGAAGATATACAACAGATGTTGTAGCTAACAATGTTGAATTCTTAGAATGGGGAGATGCAAATAGATCTCAGAACTTTAATGATACTAGCCTGGATTTTGGCGGTATAGAAGGCTTTCATCCCACTGATAATGATGACATTCCATTCTAGAAGGAGGGTAAGAAGATGCAAAGAAGATTTAAACCAAGAAAAAGAGTTTGTAGCTTTTGTGTAGACAAATCAACTCATATAGATTATAAAGATATAAATAAGCTTAAAAAATATATAACAGAAAGAGGAAAAATTCTTCCTAGAAGAATCTCTGGAAACTGTTCAAAACATCAAAGAGAGCTTACAACAGCTATAAAAAGAGCAAGACAAGTAGCATTATTACCATATAGTGCAGAATAAGAGAGGATACCCTCTCTTTTTTATTTAGACTTTTTATTTGACTTATGTCCCCATACTTTGTATTATTTTAATAAGGCCAAAATATAAAATTAAAGGATGGGAATGGGATGAAAAATAAAGACATAGATATTATAAAGAATATGAAAACTGTAGAATGGCTTAAGGCTCAACTACTTACTACTGTTGCTAATCTTTATACTACTTTGGCAAATGGAGAGGAAAATACAAGAGAAAATCTTGAAGATATTATTTCTAATCTTATATTAGAATCTTTACTTTTAGGTAAAAGATTAGGATTGAGTTATGAAGGGATAGAAGCCGCATTAAGAGATAATATTAAACTCAACTTAATAGAGGAGCACAAAATAGAAAGATGGTATGGAGATTTAAGTATATTGCTTGAATTTATTGATCAACATAAAGATTAGAGGTGAAATTTTTGAATAATAATGATAAGATAAAGAAAAGTACTGTTGAGAGTATAGTGGTAATATCTATTATGGCTTTATACATAGTCTATGGAATTCATTTCGTGCCCTTACTAATGTTATTTATCCCGCTGCCATTTGTAGTTTTAGGTGTAAGAAATGGTATATATACCAATATAATAAGCATAATAGCATCATCTTTAATAGTGGGTGCACTCCTTGGATTTTCATCAGCAGCTTCGCTTATTTTAATATTCGCACCGCTGAGCATTGCCATAAACTATTGTATCAACAATAGAAAAAGTGGTTTTGATACCATTTTAATTTCTACTGTAGCATTCTTTCTTTCCTTTTTAATTCTTATATCTTTTGAAGGAACAATATTAAATCTAAATTTTGTGAAACAATTAGAAGAAAATTTTAGACAGATATTAGCTATGCAAATAGATATGTTGAATGAAATGGGAATGACAAAGTATGAAATTCTTCAAACAGCAGATTTATTGGAAAGTACTTATAAGACAATAATCGTACTGATTCCATCATTAATGGCGATTTTCTCCTTGAGTGTAAGTTATGCTAATTTGTTTTTTTCATCAATAATACTTAGGAAAATGGGATATGGCACTGTTAACCTCCAAAGATTTTCTAGGTTTAAATTACCTAATAATATTATTCCTGGAATTGGAGTAATGCTTTTAACAGCATTTATAATAAAAAAATTAGAGATACAATACCATGAAGCATTGTTATTTAACCTTACGTTTTTAGTTGGTTTTATATTTTTTATCCAAGGATTGGCAGTATTAGATTTCCTTTTAATTAAGGCTAAAATGCGTTTGATATTCAGGATTTTAATCTTATCTTTAAATATCGTATTTATACCTATAAGTAGTATAATATTTTTTATAGGTATATTAGATACAATCTTTGATATAAGAAAAATAAGGAGACCAAAATCCTTATAGGAGGATAAATATGAAAAATAAAAAGATATTTGAATGGCAGGATAGCTATATTTACCTCATAACAATTGGTTTATTAATCATTGTTTTATCATTCTATCAACCCATACTTTCTGTAATAGGCATTGTTTTAATAGGTTATTTGATTTTCTATAATATAAGAAGTGTTGGTAGGAGAGAAAAGGAATTTAAAAAGTATGTAGAAGGATTGGGAGATGAATTTGAATCTGCAACCAAACATGCGATATTTAATATGCCTTTTCCTCTAGTTATGTTAGATGAGAATAGAAATATATCTTGGTATAATACGCCTTTTCTAAAGATGATGGGTGAAACAGATTTATTAAACGAAAAAATATCTGATCTAATACCAGGACTTAATTTAGATGGCATATTTAAAGAGAATGATATGAAGCCATTGGATATAAAGTATGGAGAGAAGAATTATAAGGTATATCCAAATCTAGTGGATACCAAAAAAACAAATAGCACCAATAGTATGATAGTAATGCTTTATTGGGTAGATAATACAAGCTTAGTAAGTTTAGAGCAAAGATATAATAGGGAAAAATTAGTAGTAGTATTAGCATATGTAGATAATTATGATGATGTAAAAAACAATACTCCAGAAATAAATAGACCATTAGTAATGGCAGAGATAGATAAAAATATTAACTCTTATTTTGCTAAATATAATGGGATTATAAGGAAATATGAGAACGATAAATATTTTATTATTATAGAAAATAATGGATTTAGAAATATAGAAAGTAAGAAATTTGACATACTTGATCAAATAAGAGAATTGGATTTAGGAAATACAATACCTATTACATTAAGTATGGGGGTTGGAGCAGAAGGGAATAATCCATTTGAATCCTATCAGAAAGCAAGAGCAGCTATAGACATTGCCTTAGGTAGAGGAGGAGATCAAGCTGTAGTTCAGGCTGGAAATCAATTGAGCTTTTATGGTGGAAAAACAAAGGCTATAGAAAAACGAAACAAGGTAAAGTCTAGAGTAATAGGATATGCACTAAGACAACTTATAGACCAAGCAGATAAAGTATTTGTAATGGGGCATAAAAACCCAGATATGGATTCCTTTGGTGCAGGTATAGGGGTGTTACGTGCGGTGAAGGATAGGAATAAGGAAGGATATTTGATTTTAAGCGGTGAAAATCCTTCTATTAAGAATATTTATGATAAAATGGTAAAGGAAGAGCCTCAAATTTTAGATCAGATAATAACTCCAGAAGAAGGCCTACTATTAGCAAATGATAGCTCTTTGATGGTTGTAGTAGATAACCATAAACCAAGCTTTACAGAGGCACCAGAGATACTAGATATCATATCTAAAGTAGTAGTTATTGATCATCATAGAAGAGGAGTAGAATTTATCAAAGATCCAGTTTTAACGTATTTAGAACCCTATGCATCTTCTACTTGCGAATTAGTTACAGAGGTATTGTCTTATATGAGTGATAAAATTAATTTGACAAAATTTGAAGCAGAGGCATTAATGGCAGGTATTACAGTAGATACGAAGAACTTTAGTTTTCAAACAGGAGTTAGAACCTTTGAGGCAGCTTCTACATTAAAACGGGCAGGAGCAGATACTACAGTAGTAAGACAATTATTTAGAGATGATTATAATACATTTATATATAAGGCAGAAGTAATAAAATCTTCAAAGATTATTTTTGATAAAATAGCTATAGGTAGGCTTGAAGCTCAAATGGAAGATTCACTCCTAATAGCTGCACAAGCTGCAAATGAATTACTTAATATAAATGGTGTTGAGGCTTCATTTGTAATGACTTATGTAAATCATAAACTTCATATTAGTGGAAGGTCTTTAGGAAATATTTCTGTACAATTAATACTTGAAAGCCTTGGCGGTGGAGGTCATCTGACTAGTGCTGGTACTCAATTAGATAATGTAAACATGGATGAAGCGGAAGATATACTTACAGAAACCATAGATAAATTTTTAAGGGAAGGTGAGGAAGAATGAAAGTAATTTTATTAAAGGATGTAAAAGGTTTGGGTAAAGAAGGAGAGTTAGTAAATGCAAAGGATGGCTATGCTAGAAACTTCCTGTTGCCAAAAGGAGATGCAATAGAGGCTACACCAGCTAATCTAAAGAAATGGAAAGAAGAAAAGGCAAAAGAAGAAGAAAGAAAGAAGAATGAGCATAATGAAGCTTTAAAGCTTAAAGAAAAAATAGAAAATATTACAGTAGTAATTCAAGGAAAAGCTGGAGAAGGTGGGAGACTTTTTGGTTCCATTACTTCTAAGGATATAGCTGATGCATTAAAGTCACAACATAAAATAGACATAGATAAAAGAAAAATAGAGCTAAAGGATAATATTAAATCCCTTGGTGTGACCAGTGTAGATGTAAGAGTATATGCTGAGGTGTTAGCAAAATTAAATGTTAGCGTAAAAGAACAATAATGAGGTGGGAAAAGTGGAAAACCAATTAATTGGACGCATTCCTCCCCATAGCTTAGAGGCAGAGCAATCTGTTCTTGGAGCTATGATTTTAGATAAAGAAGCTATAAACACTGCAATAGAAATAATTAGACCAGATGACTTCTATAAAGAAGCTAATAGAGAAATATTTGAAGCGATATTAGTCTTATTTAATAAAAATGAACCAGTAGACTTAATTACGTTATCAGAGGAACTTAAAAGGAGAGGAACATTAGAGAATACTGGAGGAGTTACTTATCTGGCAAATCTATCAAGTGCAGTAGCTACCACTGCCAATGTTAAATATTATTGTAAGATAGTGGAAGAGAAATCAATACTTAGGAGATTGATTAAGTCTTGTGATGATGTAATAGCTAAGTCTTATGAAAACTCTGATGAAGTAAATTCCATAATAGAAAAGGCAGAAAAATCTATATTCGATATTACTCAAGGTAGGCATAGAGAAGGATTTTCACCTCTTAACGAAGTGTTATTATCTAGTTTCTCTCAAATAGAAGAAAGGGCTGCAAATCAAGGAAGTTTAACAGGTTTAACAACAGGGTTTATAGATTTGGATAATAAACTATCAGGACTACAAAAATCAGATTTGGTTTTATTGGCAGCTAGACCTTCCATGGGAAAAACTGCCATATCTGTAAATATCGTGACTAATGCTGCCTTAAAGGCCAATGCTAATGTAGCAATATTTTCTTTAGAGATGTCCAAAGAGCAATTAGTACAAAGAATGATTTCTGCTACAGCACATGTAGATCTTCAAAAGATAATTTCAGGAAGATTATCCGAAGAAGAGTGGATTCAAGTTATAAACTCCATGGGTCCTTTATCTCAAGCAAGTATTTTCATAGATGATACTGCTGGAATCTCCTTAATGGAAATGAAAGCAAAATGTAGAAGATTAAAGATAGAGAAGGGTCTAGATCTTGTAATGATAGACTATTTACAGTTGATGCAACTGGATGGACATCAAGAGAGCAGACAGCAGGAAATATCAGCTATATCTAGGGGATTGAAAGCCTTAGCTAAGGAAATGGAATGTCCTGTAATAGCTTTATCACAGCTTAGCCGTGCACCAGAACTTAGAGCTGATCATAGACCTATATTATCTGACTTGAGGGAATCTGGAGCTATAGAGCAAGATGCTGACGTTGTATTATTTTTGTATAGAGATGAATATTATCATGACGATTCAGAAAAGAAAAATATTGGAGAAGTGATTATAGCAAAACATAGAAATGGACCAACTGGAAGTATAGAGTTGGTATTTAAGAAAGAATTCACGAAATTTGTTAATATGATTAGAGAAGGGTAATAATATAAATAAATAGTAATCACAAAGGAGGGTTTTGATGAAAAACCTTATTGTTAAGATTATTTTTATATTTATAATATTATCATTGTTAAGTTGCAGTAAACCTCCCTTAGTTAATAGTGAGTCATATATAAATAATGAATTTGAAAATGTTTCTGATATAACAACTAAATATAGGATAAGAGATATTTCTTATGAACAAAGAAATATTAGTTATACAGGTGAAGGATATTTCTTTATAAGAAGAGTAGATTTTAATTCAGATAAAGGGAATTATACTACATCCTATCTTATTCCAGGAGATAAGGGCAAAATAAATTATTTTGATGAAAATAAGGAACTAATATCAAGAGAGTTAGAAGATGGCAAATTGCCATTAAAAACCATATTAATAGTAGATACAGATAAATACAGTATGATACTTTCCCAAGCTTACTCTTATAAGGATTTAGGAAATGGTACAAAAGATAGCTATCCAGAAACATATCCAGTTGAAATTGAAAAACAAGAAGGATACTGGAAAGTAACCTATAACTATAAAAACATGAAAGATTATCATGGTATAATGTGGGGAGTAGGCTCTGATAAAAGATTAGTAAATTTAGATGATAAAAACCAAAGAAAAATATGGAGTAACTACGATATAAGTAATAACTCAAGACTTGCAGAGGATGGTTATTATTATAAAAGCCCAGACTCCTATAGACCAGCTACTGAAAATTCATTTTGGAGAAATCCTTCCATGTATATAGTTCAATCTTGGATAAAAACTGGAGGAAGCCTTGCGGCAGATATATTAGGAAGATCCTTCTTGCTCATAGGCTCAGATAATATAAATGAAGAAGGATATTTGCCAACTTTACCTGAAAGTAATTGGCTAAAGACTGATTATGACATAGGAGCAGGTTTTTTTGATACAAGGTTTAATGCAGATATTGGAGACACTTATCTAGAAGCGTATAAAAAGTTTGGTTATTCTAAATTTAGAGATTCGTATTTAGAATTAGCCAATTATTATTCAAATCATATTTATAAGAATCATTATAAGGTTTTTAATACAGATGGAGAAGAAGGATGGTTGGTACAAGATTATGCTTATAAAGCAATGTATAAGCCCACTCATGTATCTCTAAATCATCATATTCATGCAGCAAATTGGTTTTTAAAGATGTATGAAATAGAAAATGAAAAATCCTTTGAAGATATAGGATTAAAAATGTTAAAAGGGGTAAAAATTACTAGAGATAAATGGATAAAAACAGATAGAAATCTGCACTATTCCTACAGACCTGATGGAACAATGGGTGGAAATGACTATCCTTATTTAACATATAATGATTTGTTGCTTTTTCAAAAGACTTACTCTAGAATATATGGTAAATTAGATGATGATATAGAAATATTGATGGAATCTAAGAAACAATGGATGGATAATAATGGAGTAGTGGATTATTTGAAATTTTAAACTAGACTTATTTTACTTCGGGAGGTCAATTCTCGAAGTAATAATTTTATCAAGAAGGTGATAAAGTTGGAGATAAAGGGGAAAAGAGTTATCATTAGAGAGCTACAACTTAAAGATGTATTTCTTATGAGGGAATGGGGAACTCACGAAAATCCTTTAATAGAGGACTATAATTTTCCACCAATGAATGATAAGGAAATAAAGATATGGTATGCAATGAAGGCAAATAGGCTATTTAACAAATATTATGGTATAAGAAATGAAGAAGGAAAATTGATAGGCTATATGGGGATTAAGGATATAAAAGTAATTAAGAGAGAATCCACACTAGGCATAGTTTTAGATCCAAATCAGGTAAATAAAGGATATGGAACAGAAATTTTAGATACATTTTTAAGGCATTATTTTACCGATATGAAAATGAAGAAAATGATATTAGAAGTAGCTGAATTTAATAAAAGAGCTTACAGAGTTTATCAAAAGATTGGATTTAAACCTATTGGATACTATTTAGATGAATTTTTTGACTCTGAATTGGATTTATCTAGCACCTATTACTTAGAAGAAAAATCTTCTTTTGTAATAACAGATAAAAAGATATATAATTATATTTACAAAATGGTCTTAAACAAGAAAAGATTTTTTGAACTAAGGAAATAATGATATTATTGGAGCTGATAATATGAGTTTCACCCTTGAAACTACAGATATGGATTTAGGAGATACTCCTATAGAAAATATATTTATAAATGATTTTATGCCAATGGCGAATGGAACCTATGTTAAAGTATATCTATTAGGATATAAATATGCTCATGACAGAGATGAGAAGATAGAGGTAAATAATCAGATAATAGCAAAACATTTGGAAATACCTTTGGAAGATGTATTAAGAGCTTGGGACTTTTGGGAAAGTAAAGGAATAATAAAAAAGATAGTAGTGAACGAAAAAGATAAATATAATTACAAGGTAAAATTCTTGAACCTAAAACAATTGTACATAAAAAATAACCTTAGTTTATTTAATAATAAAGAAGAAACCATTAAAAAACCAAAATCAATTACGCCTCAAGATTTAATAGACGCAAATCAAATACCTGCAATAAATAAAATGTTTAATCGTATAGATGATATAATGAGAAGGCAAACTCAAACTACGGAGAAACAAAAAATATTATCTTGGATACAAGATTATAATATGAATCCTGATGTAATTGAAAAAGCCTTTTCCTATGGAGTTGAAAGAAAAGGAGTTAGAAATGTAAATTATATAGAGGGAATTATAAGAAACTGGTATGATAGTGGATTTACAAACAAGGAAGCAGTAATAGAACATTTTAGAACTCAGGATGAAAAGTTTTATAGATATCAAAAAGTTATGAAGGCTTTAGGATTTGATAATAGAACTATTTCACAAGGTGAGATGAAAGTTATCGATAAATGGTTTGAAGAATATAAATTCTCTTTAGAAATGGTCCTCAAAGGGTGTGAATCTTCATCTAAGACTGCAAATCCTAGTGTTAATTATATTGATGGAGTATTAAAATCTTGGAATGAAAAAAATATAAAGACCTTAGAAGATATTGAAGAAAAAGATAAGCCTAAAGAGAAAAAAGAATATAAGGTAGCAAAACCTTCTCAAATAAAGAATGTTCCACTTAAAACAAGATTTCATAATTTTGAGCAAAGAACTGATAAATATACCTCAGAAGAATTGGAAGGTATTGCAAGAAGGAAGAGAGAAGCCTATAATCAGAAGGCAAAAGGAGAAGTATAAGTATGTATAAGGATATATTAAAAGAGTTATCAATTGAATATGAAAGAAAAAGAGATAGACAACTACATGAACAGAGAATAAGAAAAGAAAAAGTCTATAAAAAGATACCAGCAATTAAAAGAATAGATGAGGATATTTTAAGAACTGGACTTTCTGTGTCTAAATATATAATAGGCAATCCTGACAACTATAAAGAAAGTGTAGAAAAGGCAAGGAAAACAATTGAAAAATTGAAGATGGAGAAAGCTTATTTAATGACGGAATCTAATATTCCTGTAGATTATATGGATATAAGGTATGATTGTGAAACTTGTAAAGATACAGGGTATCTAGATAATGGCAATCAATGTAATTGTTTGAAACAGGCATTAGTATCTCGTGCTTATAAGATGTCTAATATAGAAAATGTTCTCCAGAAAGAAAACTTTAAGACCTTTGATATTAATATATTTAAAGATGAGCCCTTTGGAAATGAAAGGATGACACCTAGGGAAAATATGATAGATATAGTAGGAATTGCAGAAGGTTTTATTAGCAATTTTAATGAAAATAATGGGGATAATCTGTTATTCTATGGAACAACAGGACTAGGAAAGACCTTTCTATGCAATTGTATGGCTAAATCCCTGCTAGATAAAAATAAAATAGTAATATACCAAACCGCCTTTACAATACTGGAAATAATAGAAAGACATAGATTTGGGAAAGATGCTAAAGATAATAATGATTATCAATATAGATTACTATTTGAAGCAGATTTACTAATTATTGATGACTTAGGTACAGAAGTAGCTAATACCTTCACAAATGCAGAAATATTTAATATTGTAAATACTAGAATAATAGCAGGTAAGAAGACAATAATATCAACTAACTTGACACCAAAAGAAATATCTGAGACTTATACAGATAGAGTATTTTCAAGGATATTGGATAAGTTTATTCCACTTAAGTTTTATGGACATGACCTTAGATGGGAATAATTATAGCAATTCACAATGCACAGTTCACAATTGTTGGGGTCTAGCTTTGAAGCATTTCTCAGTGACTGGAGATCGATTTTTAAATTGTGCATTGTGAATCGTGCGTTGTGAATTGTAAAAAGGGGGGAAAATCTATGGATGCAAATGAGAGAAGACAGGAAATACTTAATATCCTTGAGTTAGCAGAAGGACCCATTAAAGGAACAGATTTATCTGAACAGCTAGAAGTCAGTAGACAGGTAATAGTTCAAGATATTGCAATATTAAGGGCCAGAGGAGAAAATATACTTGCTACCCCTCAAGGATATTTAATACCTAAAATCCATGAAAAAAGAAGATTAACGAAGACCATAGTTTGTACTCACAAAAATAATATTGAGCTAGAAGAGGAACTTAGAACAATAGTTGATCTAGGGGGAAGGGTTATAGATGTAATAGTAGAGCATCCCTTATATGGAGAAATAAAGTCTCAATTACAAATAGGATCTAGACATGATTTAGAATTATTTATAGATAGTTTAGAAACTACTAAAGCAGAGCCGCTATCCTCTCTGACAGGTGGTGTTCATCTACATACTATAGAAGTAGATGATGAAGATACATTAAGGAGAATAAAGGAAGTCCTTTTAGAAAAAAAATACTTGATAAAAGAAGATTAGGATGGTATATTTATAGTTACAGGTGACAAGACAGCTGTAAATACAAGTGAGCAAGGGGATGTTCAAATGGCAAAATCAAAGGGTGGCATACAGAATTATTTTGTTAAGGTATTAAATGGCATGGCTTGGGGACTTTTTTCATCTTTACTTATTGGACTAATAATTAAACAAATAGGTATATTATTTAATATGGAGCAACTCATTAATTTTGGTTCTATAGCACAAAAATTGATGGGGCCAGCAATTGGTGCAGGGGTAGCATATAGTGTAGGTGCTCCACCTTTAGGCATTTTTGCTTCTGTAGTAGTGGGAGCAATTGGTGCAGGAAGTATTACATTTGACGGTGCTACAGCAATTATGAATACAGGAGAGCCTGTGGGAGCTTTCATTGCAGCCTTAATAGGTGCAGAATTTTCAAAGCTAATTAGCGGAAAAACTAAAGTTGATATAGTATTAGTTCCGTTAGCTACTATTATAATAGGTGGATTTGTTGGTCAATACGTAGCTCCATATATGACTATGATAATGAATTTCTTTGGAGGGATTATCAATAAAGCAACAGAAATGCACCCTATACCAATGGGAATAATAGTATCAGTAGTAATGGGAATAGTTCTTACACTTCCTATAAGCTCGGCAGCTCTTGCAATATCCTTAGGGCTGTCAGGACTTGCAGCAGGAGCTAGTACTGTGGGATGTGCAGCTAATATGATAGGATTTGCAGTAGCATCCTATAGGGAGAATGGATTTGGAGGACTTATTGCTCAGGGCTTAGGTACATCGATGTTACAAATCCCAAATATAATAAAGAATCCAAGAATTTGGATACCAGCCATAATTTCATCTGCCATATTGGGACCTATATCCACTTATATACTCAAAATGCAAGGAACTAGTATGGGTGCCGGTATGGGAACTAGTGGCCTAGTAGGTCAATTTTCTACCATAGATGCAATGGGCGCTACACCAAAGACATTAATTCTAATTATTATAATGCATTTTATATTACCAGGAGTAATATCTCTTGGTGTATCAGAATGGATGAGAAAAAAAGGATTTATAAAACCTGGTGACATGAAACTATAAAAATTTAAAAAAATTAAAAGTTAATGTTTTAACATACCGTTGAGGGGTATAAAGAGAATAAGAGGACAAACCTCTCCACACAAAAGATAAAATTTGCAAGATACAAAAGATGAAAATATCCATTAGAAAATCTAATAGCTTAGGTTTCCTAATGGATATTTCATTTTATATCATCATAATTTAAATTCTCAATCATACGGGTTCTGATATTATCAATGTGTTTTTGCATACATAACTTTGCTTTTTCTACATCTTGATTTTTAATCTGCTCATATAATTCTTTATGTTCTTTCAAGACATCTGGCATAATTATATCTATGGTTGTAGCATTTAGATAACGTCTACAGTTATTTAGGATTTGCAATAATTGTTTTTCTAGATATTTATTTTGGCTAATTTCTGCTATCAAACAATGGAACTCTGAATCAAAGGTCAAAAAATCTTGTTGACTCTTAAATTGTCCAGTAAAAGATTGTTCCTGTTTATATAATATATACTCGATTTTTTCTAAATCTTCCTCTGTCCTTAGAGTAGCAGCTAATTGAATAGAAAGGCTTTCTAGCAATTCTCGAATACTTAGCAAATCATCAATCTGTTTTTTAGTTAATTGTGCTACAAAAGTTCCTTTTCCAGGAATCATTTCAATTAATTCCTCATGTAAAAGGCGATTAAGGGCAGACCTAATGGGTGTTCTGGAAACACCAAGTTGTTCTGAAATATCTTCTTCCGTGATCAATTCCCCTGGCTTTAATTCCAGCTCTACAATGGCATTTTTTAATATATCATATGTTCTTTCAGCCAAAGTACCTTTCGACTTTATTTGAGGTAATTGTCTCATATAAAACCTCCTCCAACCTCTTATATATATATATTATCTTTTCTTTCCTATTCAGTCAAGAAGATTAAATAAGCTGTACAATCAAGATGTACAGCTTAACTTTACTTTATTTATTTACCCTATTTTCTGGTTCTTGTCCACTTAAAACTCGAATTACTTCTTCACATGCCCTTCTTCTCAATTCTTCCAAGGAATCAGATGTAAAGAAAGCAGCATGAGGTGAAATAATTAAATTGTCTAATGTAAACAACTTGTTATCAACTGGCAATGGCTCAGTTTCAGTTACGTCGATTGCTGCTCCTGCAATAATTTTATTTTTCAAAGCTTCATACAAATCATCCTCTTTAATAAGTGGACCTCTTCCTGTATTTACAATAAATGCAGTTGGTTTCATTTTCTTAAATACTTCAATATTAAATTGGTGTCTTGTTTCTGATGTCAAAGGAGTGTTGATAGACATGATATCTGATTCTCTTACTACAGTATCAAAATCAACCAATTGTACACCCATATCTTCTGCTACCTTAGGATCAACATAAGGATCTGTTGCAATTATCTTAAATCCAAAAGGTCTTGCCTTTTTTGCAACTAATTTTGCAATCCTTCCAAAGCCAAATATTCCAAGTGTTTGTGTTGAGAATCTTCTCATCGCAGGGAAACCACTTACTGTATGGACGCTTTGTATATCCCATATACCTTTCCTTGTGTGTTGATCATAAACATTAGTGTGTCTTAATATTGTTAACATTAGAGCAAGAGTAAAATCTGATACTTCCTCTATGCTATAGTCAGGAATATTGCATACTGCAATACCCTTTTCTTTTGAACTTATAAGGTCTATAGTATCATAACCAATACCTTGTCTAACAATGACTTTACAATTTTTCATGGAATCAATGATTTCCTTTGTAATTGGCTTATCTGCTGTGATAACTGCATCTGTATCTACGACTTCTTTTAAGAATCTTTCCTGATCGCTATTTGGTACAAATACTAAATTCAGCCCAGCGCCTTCGATCAGTTTTCGTTCATAGGTTGGGTCGTCTATTAATACACTACTTAGAACAACTTTTCTTTTCATTTTATATTCCCCCTAATAATTTTCCAATAGTCTTGATACAAATAAATCGATCAATTTTGGTGTTTTGTAAAATAAGTCTTCTTTATATACTCTCTCTGTATATTTGTGTAAATCTCTACCCCAAGGACCTATATTTATTACAGGCATGGAGATTTCCTTAATCACCTCTAGAGGAATATAATATACATCTTTCCACATAAGCATATTATTTGCTATATAATCAATATTGCTTTGATCTGATACAAACATAGAATAACTTAAATCTGAAATACCGGTAAAATAGTTTTGCACTATATACTCCTCATGGAAATGATCCTTTGCATATTTTTTTATATCCTCTATAATTTCATAAATTTGGGTTGATTTTTCTCCCAGCATATTATTGTTTGTACTTGGATAATATGGTGGTGTGAGTGCAAGAATAACACATGGAGATACATCTTTTACATATTCTAAAGTCTTTTCAATGATGGTATTTGCTGCTTCTATTGTTGTAATTTTATTTGAATTAAATTTTTCCTTTATTTCTACCATGAGGTTTTCATAGGCATTCTCAAAATCTTCACCTGAATCCTTTATAGCTTCACTATATAATTCAGAATAAAATTTAACATCGGGTTCCCAAGTAAATTTTTCAAATTCCAAGCCTGCTATATTTGTATATAGCTTATAACTTGCATTCATATCTTCAATTACTTTTTGAAATGATTCGATGCTAATGTTTTTCAACTCATCCATTATTGATTTTGGAGTTCTTTTCAATGGAAGTATACTCATATATCCACAGGAAGCAATTGGTAATGATACATCATAAACCATTTTTCTATCTTTATGATATAGCCACGTTGGTGGTGGATTAGTAGTATTGCCAACCTTCTCTATAAAGTTTGGATTTAATTCTGTTCTACGAATAATCTCAGATAGTAAATTAATTGGATTTAACCCTGAATATACTTGACCAACATGCGCAAGCTTTCCACGGACATATACAACAGGCATAATCTTGCCAATAGAACCATCATATAGGGTAGGTCTCAAATCATCTCCTCGCTCATGAGGTTCTGAGTTTAACATCAATTTATATTCTAAATCATATTTATCCTTTAGTGCTTTTAGATGAAGAGCAGCACCCCTCATACCTGCGGATAAATTTTCTTCGTCTGGCACAGAAATTAGAACAATATTACCTTTAAAGCTTGAATCTTTGCTATATTCTTCAATCAATGATAGTTGAATAGAGCCCCCACCTTTCATATCACTAACTCCACGTCCAAAAATCCATTTACCACTTAAAAGGTCCTCCTTTGCCAAAGAAGGAAGTTGCATTTTCCCTACCTTAAAAGACTCCATTAATTCATAGGGCTTCAAGCAAAGAGGTTCTAAAGTCCCATAATCTTTTGTTTCAACGATGTCATTGTGATGGATAAATACAATAGTGTCTTTACCTTTTCCCTTTAATAGACACCAAGGTACTTTTCTGCCTAAGTAATCATCTGGTATTTCAAATAATCCATAGTGCTCAGGGTTGTTTTGAAAGTATTCTATTTTAGAAAACCATTGTTTAAAGAACCCCTCTATATTTTTTTCTTCTTTAGAATTAGTATCACTTCTAGTTCCTACAAAGTCTAATAAATTCTTTTCGATTAAATCCTTCATAACTTCTTTATCAAATCTCATGGATATACCTCTTTCTATATTTAAGTTATTGCCTATAGTTTTCCTAAAGCCGCTTTGATTTTATCACATGCTTCTACTATATCTTCATAAGAACGACAATATGCTAGTCTAACATGCCCCTTTCCATAATCTCCGAAGGCTGTCCCTGGAACACCTACAACTCCTGCTATTTCCATTAAATAGCTACAAAAATCTGCTTCTGTCATGCCAAAGGATGTAATATCAGGAAATGCATAAAAAGCACCTTTTGGTTTTACCATCTTTAACCCATCTATTTTTGATAGGGATTCATACAAATAGTCGCCTCTTCTTTTGAATTCTTTTACCATATCGTCTATAAAGCTATCTCCGTGATTGAAAGCTTCCACTGCTCCCCATTGTGCAAATGCTGTACAACATGTAGAGAAGTTTTGATGCACTTTATTAATATATTTAATTGCATTTGCAGGCCCTAGTACATATCCAATTCTCCAGCCAGTCATTGAGTATGATTTTGAAGTGGATTTTACAACTAAGGTTCTATCCCTCATATCTTCTAAGGTTGAAATGGAGACATGTTTTTCTCCATAAATAAATTCATCATAGCATTCATCTGAAATGACTATTAGATCTCTTTCTTTAACAAGGGATGCGATTTTTTCTAAGTTTTCTTTGTTTAATACATAGCCAGCTGGATTATTTGGTGAATTAAGTAATAGCATTTTTGTCTTTGGAGTGATTCTTTTTTCTATCTCTTTTACATTTAGCTCCCAATTATCTGACATGAGTACAGGCACTTCTACTAATTTAACTCCTGCGATAAGAGCTTGTTCTTTATATGCAGAGAAAAATGGGCTAGGCGAAATAATTTCATCACCGAAATCCATCATGGTTGCCATAATGACGCCAATGGCTTCTGCTGCTCCAGCCATTACAGATATTTCTGAATTATAATCATATTTGAGTCCAAAACGTCTATCTTCCTTTTCACAAATCGCCTTTCTTAGAGGTTCAATTCCATTAACATCAGTATAATGTACTTGTTGGCTATCTAATGCTTTTTTAACTGCTTCCTTTGCAATGATAGGTGAATCAAAATCTGGTCTACCAATTTCCATATGAATTATTCTTTTGCCCTGTTCTTCTAATTTATTTGCTTTTGCAAAAATTTCATACAAGCCTCCAAATGGCATAGATTCTAATCTTTTATTAGATGATCTCATTTATTATCTCTCCTTTAATATATAATATTACTTTAAACTAAAATCATGGATAATGCTGGAATAAAGGTTGTAAGTAGCAACACAACGATAATGGCACCAATCAGTGGCCATACATGTTTAATAATACGGTTCATAGGGGTCTTTCCTACTGCAGATGCAATGAAAAGATTTGCTCCATATGGAGGTGTAATAAATCCAACGGATAGATTCATAGTCATGATTATGCCAAAATGTATTGGACTAATCCCAAGGGCTGCTACAACTGGTAAGAAAATAGGCGCTAAAATAGTGCAGCTTGAAATATTATCAATGAAACATCCAACTATCAATAAGAAGATATTAATTAACAATAGAATGACTATTTTGTTATTTGAGAAATCCAATAATGTTTTGGCAATAGTACCCGGAACTTGCTCCATAGTCAATAAGAATGCGAAACTCATTGAAAGTCCAATCATGAAGGATGTTGCACCTGCAATGACTACAGTATCTTTTAAACAATCAAATAATTCTTGTTTTCCGATTTCCTTATATACAAAGGTTCCGATAAACCAAGTATACACACAAGAAATGGCTGCTGCCTCTGTTGGTGTAAAATATCCACTATAAATACCGCCGAGTATGATAACCGGACTTAATAAAGCCCAGAAAGCATCCTTTGTAGCTTTCAAGACAGATTTTATTGTAGGTCTTTCTCCAGAGCCAGTATATCCATTTTTCTTTGATGTTCTGTAGTTTACAATCATTAGTGCAAGACCCATTATTATCCCCGGTATAATTCCGGCTAAGAAAAGAGAACCTATGGAAGTACCCGTTACAACACCATAAATAACAAATGGAATGGATGGTGGAATAATGACACCGATGGTTCCTGCTGCGGCTGTTAATGCTGCAGCAAATCCCTCATCATAACCTTTTTCCTTCATTGCCGGCATCATAAATGATCCAACAGCCGAAACAGTTGCAGGACCGGAACCAGAAATTGCAGCAAAGAACATACAAGTTAGAGTTGTTACCATACCAAGTCCACCGGTTACATAGCCTATAATATGGTCAGCTAAGTTTAACAATCTTTTTGAAACACCACCATATCTCATAAAGTTTCCTGCTAACATGAAAAATGGAATCGCCATCAGGGTAAAAGAATCTAATGCTGCAAAGGCATTTTGTGCAATCATAATAGGCTCTATATTAGTCATGAATATTAAGGTCAATAGAGTAGCTAAACCTAATGATATACCTATAGGTATACTAATAGTTACAAATAAGGCCAATAAAAGGAATAAGACAATAATCATATTCTATACCTCCAAGCTTTCTAGTTTTTTAACTTCATGGAAAAGCTTTTGACATAATCTAATAACCATGAGACCACAACCAAACGGAACTGAAGCATAGGCATATGCCATTGGAATTTGCATAGCAGGAGATACTTGTCCTCTGTTTAATAATATATCAACCAATTGCCCAGATTTAATAGTTAGGAAAGCTGTAAATACTGTCCACAAAACTATAACAGCTATTTCAAGCTTAATACGTCCTGATGGTGATAAACTATCTTTCACAGATGTGATTCTCAAATGTGCATCTTCCTTAACTGCTAAAGAAGCACCTGCCCATATTTGATATAGCATTATGTAACGGGAAAGCTCTTCAGCCCATGTCAGTGAATAATGAAAGAAAGTCCTAAGAAAAACTTGTACTGAAATAATAACAACCATAAATACTAAAGTAGCAATTAGAAAATAAGTTTCAAAATGTTTATCTAATGCTTTTAATAATTTCAATGTTTTCACCCTCTCCAATTAGTTATATCTTTTAGCTAGTTCTATTAAAGATTCTCCTAACATTTCTTCAAACTGCTCATAAACAGGTTGTGCCGCTTCGATAAATAAGTCTTTTTGTTCAGGGGTTAATTCATTTATTTTCATTCCGGCATTTCTTAATTCATCAAGATATTCTTTTTCCATTTTTTGTGTAAGCTCTCTTTCATATGCGATCATTTCTTTAGCACATTCATTTAAAAGTTTATTTAAATCCTCTGGAAGATTATCAACAAATTCTTTATTAAATAATAAACTACCTGATGCAAAGAAATGTCCAGTTAGAGATAAATAATCTTGTACTTCATAAAATCTAGAAGAAGATATAATTTGCAATGGATTTTCTTGTGCATCGATGGTATTTTGTTGTAATGCTGTAAATAACTCTGAGAAACTGATAGGTGTAGGATTTGCCCCCCATTGTGAGAAAGATGCCATATGGATTTGGTTTTCCATAGTCCTAATTTGGGTACCTTTCAAATCATCAGGAGAGGTAATGGGTTTCTTATTATTTGTTATATGTCTATAACCTGTCTCTCCATATCCTAAGTTAACCAGATCAAGTGGTTCAAGTAATTTGTTGAGTTCTACACCTAGTTCATTATCAAATGCTTCGTATGCTGCTTCACGAGTTTTAAATATAAAAGGCAAATCTCCCACCATAAACTTAGGCTCAAACCCAGCTAAAACTGCTGTCCCAGGAAAAGTTGCGTTTAAGGATCCGATACTTACTGCTTCTACAGCTTGTCTATCCCCGCCTAATTGACTATTAGGAAATACCTGTACTTCGAATTTGCCCCCAGATCTTTCTTCCAAAATCTCTTTGAAATAAACGGAAGACAAATGAATAGGGGATACTTCATTAGTAACATGGACAAGTCTAATGACAATAGGACCCGTTGAACTTGGGTTTTTTCTATTATGATTTTCTTTATAGAAAATACCTCCTGTCATAATTGCAATAGCTAATAACAAACATGGAAATACATATTTCTTATTCATTAGTAAGCCTCCTTGATATTCAGTTTATAAGTTTGTTCTTCCAGAAATCTAAACTGCCCTCCTTTACTCTGGCAATGTATACATGTATACGTATACATTAATTATATTAAGGCGAATTGAATTTGTCAATATATTCTGTAAATTAAAAATTTAACAAAGATTTTGTAACTAATGGAAAATAGTAAATATAAATTTTAAATTATTAGAATTAGCTTTTGAGTCAGTACACTTACTGGCCTTATTGAATTAAGGTTTAATTAAGGTTTTTGTTAATAAGATTTAAACTTAATTTGTTATAATCATGATGAAAATAAAAAATGAGGTGAATAATATGCTTAAAAAAGGATTAACAGGATTTCAGATAAAATTAATTGCACTTTTTTTAATGATTTTTGATCATGTGTACTACTTTTTTGCCTTTACTGATAAAGTACCGCTATGGTT
Source organism: uncultured Tissierella sp. (assembly GCF_902479755.1). Taxonomy (NCBI): domain Bacteria; kingdom Bacillati; phylum Bacillota; class Tissierellia; order Tissierellales; family Tissierellaceae; genus Tissierella; species uncultured Tissierella sp. The sequence goes on from NZ_CABSQO010000027.1 coordinate 35,814, forward strand.
TAAATGGATAGGGCGTTCAGTGGCTCCAATATTTATTTTTATGGTGGTAGAAGGATTTATCCATACACGAAACCGCACTAAATATATGACTAGACTTTATATAGGTTCATTAGTAATGACTTTTGGTAATCAATGGATTACAGAATGGTTTCAACGTAACGATAATGTTGCTCTTATGGCAAATATATTTGCGACTCTATTTTTGATTACGGTTTATTTAACCATAATTGAATATTTGGGAAAAGGTATTAAAGAAAGACGAATAATGCCTGTAGTATTAGGGATTTTGGGATTAGTATTGCCTATTGCCCTTGGTATATTTATGATGATGAACCTTCATATTCCAGGGATGATTCATGCAATTTTCCTATTACCAACCCCAATGTTTGTTGAAGGCGGTCCAGTATTTATAGCATTGGGCATATTGTTTTATTTAACACATGACAAAAAAACACTTCAACTGATTTTATATGCTTTGGTATCTATTGCTCTAATACCGTGGCAAAATTTTTCCTTGCAAGGTTTATTTTATGATAATTTCCAATGGTTGATGATTGGTGCTCTACCCCTTTTAGCACTTTATAATGGACAAAGAGGGAAGGGCATGAAGTACTTGTTCTATGTATTCTATCCAGTTCATATCTACGGTTTATACATTTTATCTACTTTTTTCGTGTAAATCATTTAACACATGGCACTGAAATTGGGTATACTATACCTATATTAAGAATAAGGGAGCGGTATTATGGATGTGCTATTCAATAAAAAGATACTTGTTGTAGATGACGAAGTTGAGTTGCTGGAGATAATTGAACATGCTTTGAAATTAGAAGGTTTTACCCATATTAAAGCCACAAACACCGGTGTTAAAGCTTTAGAAGACTTTCATAGCTGGCAACCAGATATCGTGATTTTAGATGTAATGTTGCCTGATATCCAAGGACATAGCCTGTGTAAGACCATGAGAGAGACTTCACAGGTCCCTATTATTTTTTTATCTGCAAAAACACAAGAAGTGGATAGAATTGTAGGTTTTGCAATTGGAGCAGATGATTATGTGACAAAGCCATTTAGTCCAAAGGAGCTTGCATATCGGGTCAAAGCACATTTAAAACGCTCAGAGCCTGTAGTTGATACACAGGACATTGAAACCATTAATTTTGGACCATTTAGGATGATGCCTTTAAAAGGAGAACTCTTTAAGGGAGAGAAAGAAATTCTATTGCAGCCTAAGGCGTATAAACTGCTTGAATATTTTGCAAAACATCCTAATTTGATTTTAAGTAAGGAACACTTATGTAATGCAGTCTGGGGAGAGGATTATATTGGGTTTGACAATACGATTATGGTGCACATTCGAAGAATAAGAGAGCAAATTGAAGTAGATCCATCAAATCCAGAGTATTTAATAACAGTAAAAGGTCTTGGTTATAAGCTAGTAGTAAAGGATAAATAATATGAGATTACATTTAACCCTTAAATATTTAATGAGTATTATTATGGTTATCATTGTAGTGGGATTGGTCAACGGACTTATAGCCTTTGGCTTATTTCAATTTGGGCCAAGAGAATCCTATTCCTACGGTATTGCCAATGAAAGCTATATTAGCCCAGAAGATTATGTCAGACAGTTTTCTAAGTATATTAGCTTAGAAGAAGGGCGGTTTTCATTAGATAAAAATGCACAACGTTCTTTAATCCAAAACGATGCTTGGATTCAGGTGCTTGACACAAATTATAAGGTAAATTTTCAATTCAATGGGAATAAAGAACTTCCACAGATATATACACCAATGACTTTGGTGCACAATTATAAGTACGCCAATCCAGACACGATGTTTGTAAGCGAGGTATCTTTTGAGGAGGAGACGTATACCTATTTAATTGGTATGCCATATAACGACATTCAAAGGACGTTTTTTACGTTTAATAAAACTTATTTTGCCAGTATTATAGGTGGACTTGCGCTACTTGTTTTTGCTGTGGATCTAGTTCTAGGTTTACTCTTTGGAATGGGTTTTAGTAGGGGGCTAACAAAACCTGTAGGAGAAATAATCAAAAGTATAGAGGACTTGACTGTCGGATATTACAATCAAGTTCTGCCAACAAACGGCTTATACGGCTCAGTATTTTCTAATATCAATAAGCTGTCGGACCAACTACAAGCCAATGAAAAGGAACGTGTTGCCATAGATGCCATGAGAGAAAATTGGATTTCTAATATATCACACGATATAAAAACGCCACTGGCGTCTATTCGTGGATATGGAGAATTGCTTCATAGTGATGAAAAGATGTCAGTAGAAAATATACGCCGTTATGCAAAAGTTATTGAGGATAAGGCTCTTTATATCTCTAATCTAGTAGATGATTTAAATCTAAGTACAAGACTGGAAAGTGGATATTTTGTATTAAACTTACAGATGGTAAATATAGTGACTTTGTTAAGAGATATTGTTATCGATGTGCTTAACGGTGTAGATATGTCTAATGTTTATTTGGATTGGTGCTGTGATGAAATACAGATTTTATGTCAGCTTGATCCAGTACTTTTTAGGCGGGCTATAAACAATATTTTATACAATGCTATTATACATAATGACAAATCAGTAAATATTAAGGTGAAGTTAACTTATGAGGAAAATAAAATTTGCATATGGGTGGCTGATGATGGAAAGGGAATTTCACCAGAGGACTTGCCATATATTTTCAATAGACATTATCGAGGTACAAACACTTCCAATATAGTTGAGGGAACAGGCTTAGGCATGGCTATAACTAAGCAGATTATAAAAGCACATGGGGGTGAAATCAGTGTAAATAGTGAGCTTGGGATTGGTACATGTTTTGAGGTTGTTCTTTTTAATTAAGGGAAATTCGTATGATTTTTGCTGAATATATTTTCATAAATATAAAATATATTGAGATAATAGGATTGGTTTATCTTATAAATTGTTTGAATCTATTAATAGTATAATTAGATAACTCTATATTCTACTATAATTTTAATTGTGCTATTTTAAGAAAGGATTAAAAAAATATCCTTGACAATAGCAATTATTATGCTATAATATCTATAATTAAATACTTGGCGAAGATGGGAAATAGTAAATATGTAGCTTTTTTAGAGAGTCAATGGATGGTGAAAATTGACAAAGTGAACTATTGAATCCAGCCCTGAGCTAATAAATTTCGAGTGAGCCTTTTGGCTAACTAGGGTGGCAACGCGGGAATACTCTCGTCCCTACTATTTGTGGGACTGAGAGTTTTTTTTATGACCTAACTTAGGGAACGTTAGTGAGCTTTAGTAGGTCAAACGCAATGAACGCCAAATTCATGCGAGTGACGACGAGCAAATGAATTTGTGCAGTGAGACTGTGGAAGATGACCTAATCCGATTTGTGTTTAGAGACTGTGGAAAATTTAAGGAGGTTAGAGAGATGTTAGATATTAGAAGAATAAGATCAAATCCAGAGGAAGTAATGAAAGCTTTGCAGAAAAGAAAGGGCGAATTTCCAATTAACAGAGTCCTTGAATTAGATGAAAAAAGAAGAGCTATTCTTGTGGAAGTAGAAGAGATGAAAGCAAGGCAAAACCTTGCATCAAAAGAAGTCCCTAAACTTAAGAAAGAAGGGAAAGATGCATCTCATATCTTTGCTGAAATGAAAGAACTATCAGAGAAAGTAAAGGAATTGGATATTGAAGTAAAAGAAATAGATGAAGAGCTAAAAAATGCTTTACTTCAAATACCAAATACACCTCATGAATCTGTAGTAGAGGGTAGAGATGATACTGATAATGTAGAGATAAGAAAGCTTGGAGAACCAAGAGAATTTGAATTTGAAGCAAAAGCTCATTGGGATATAGGCACAGGTCTGAATATCTTAGATTTTGAATCTGCCACAAAGATTACAGGAGCTAGATTTACAGTATTCAGAGGATTGGGGGCAAGACTTGAAAGAGCTATTACACAATTTATGCTTGATCTACACACAGGAGAGCATAACTATACAGAGATGGCAACTCCATTTATGGTAAATAGAGACAGTATGACAGGTACAGGTCAGTTACCAAAATTTGAAGAGGATATGTTCCATTTACCAAGTAAAGACTATTTCCTTGTACCAACTGCAGAAGTCCCACTTACAAACTTACTAAGAGACGATATATTAAATGAAAAAGATTTACCAATATATTATACAGCTTATACACCTTGCTTTAGGCAAGAGGCGGGAGCAGCAGGTAGAGATACTAGGGGCCTTATAAGAAATCATCAGTTTGATAAAGTAGAATTAGTTAAATTCGTAAATCCAGATAACTCCTATGAGGAACTAGAAAAACTAACTAACAACGCTGAAGAGGTATTAAAAAGATTAGGTTTACCGTATAGGGTAGTAGCACTTTGTAGTGGAGATTTGGGCTTCTCATCTGCAAAAACCTATGATATAGAGGTATGGATGCCATCCTATGGTAGATATGTAGAGATTTCAAGCTGTAGTAACTTTGAAGACTTCCAAGCTAGGCGTGCAAATATTAGATATAGGAAAGAAGATACAGGCAAAGTAGAATTTGTCCATACATTAAATGGCTCAGGTTTAGCAGTGGGCAGAACTTTTGCAGCAATTCTTGAAAATTATCAACAGGCAGATGGGACGGTAATTATCCCAGAAGTATTAAGACCATATATGGGTGGATTGGAAAAGATAGAAAAATAATAGTGAATAGTTAATGATGAAAAGTGAAAAGCTAAAATAACTATTCACTTTTCACTATTAGTTATTAGTTAAAACTGGGGAGGTTAGGGATGAAAAGATTTAAGATATTACCCATAATACTATTACTAATCATTATACTATCTTTAACGAGTTGCAAAGAAGGAAAACCATTAAATGCAGATGCTCTTATAGTCAAAGATCTTAACGAAATAAATGAATCTAAGATAAATGAATATAAGATCGATGTAGATCTGGAAACTGACAATATGACATATAAGGGAAAACAAACAGTATCCTATGTAAACAATACAGGTATAAACTTAGAAGATATATATTTTCATTTATATCCAAACGCTTTTAAATCTTTAGCAGATGCACCTATATTATTTAACATGGAAGAAAAAATGAGTTCTTTAAGTTATGAATCAGGGTATATGGATATTGAGAAAGTTATACAACATGGAAAAGAGTTAGTATGGAGCATAGAAGGAGATAAAGATACTATACTGCATATTAAACTTGATAAGTCACTAGAAAAGGGTAAGGGTACTGAGTTATATCTAGAATATAAAGTAAAACTGCCTACGACTAAGGATAGGTTTGGGTATCATGATAAAGGTATAAATTTTGGAAACTGGTATCCTATATTATGTGTATATGATGAGAATGGATGGAACCTAGATCCATATTATAAAGTTGGGGATCCATTTTATAGCGAAGTTTCTAATTATAAAGTTTCTATAACTACTCCAAAAGATATAATAATAGCTTCTAGTGGAAATATTGTGTCAGAGAACAGAAAGGGAGATAAGAAAATATATGAAATTGAAGGACCTTTAATAAGAGATTTTGCTTGGGCTGCTAGTAAAGATTTTATAATCAAGGAAAAAAAGGTAGAGGACACTATGATTAAGGTTTATTCTATAACTAATGACTCAAATCTTATAAATGAAAGTTTAAAAATAGGGGAAAATTCTATTAAAACCTTCAATAAGATTTTTGGTAAATATCCTTATGGTGTATATACAATAGTTAATACAGAGTTTCCATCAGGAATGGAATATCCAGGTATAGTATTTATATCTAATGACTATTTTCATAAACATTTAATAAGTATATTAGAAAAAGTAATAGTACATGAAACGGCACATCAATGGTGGTATGGAATTGTAGGAAATAATCAAGTAAAGGAACCTTGGTTAGATGAAGGTTTAACCACATATTCAGAGGTAATATACATTAATGAAGTTCATGGAAAGAAGAAAGCTAAAGAATATTATGACCAAGATATAAAACTAGGATATGAATATGCAGTACAGTATTTAGGTGAAAATGAAGTAGTAAATAAACCTTTATCAGAGTTTATAGGTTGGGATGATTACGGGCTTTTAGTATATACTAGAGCAGCTATGTTTGTAGATAGAATAAAAGAAGACTTTGGAGAGGAAACATTATATAAGATATTAAATAAATACTATGAAGAATATAAATTTAAAAATGCAAGAACAGAAGATTTTATCAAAATATGTGAAGAAGTAACTAATACCTCCTTTAATGGATTGGTTAAGGAATACCTAAATGGAAATAAAAATAGATAAAAGCAGAGAACTTTAAGTCCTCTGCTTTTATCTATCTTTCGCAACCTAAGCCAAACCCTCCACAGAATAGAATTACTAATAGCAAAAAGAAGAATAATAGACTAGAATCATTTTCACAACAACCTTTACGTTCACCCATTTTTAAATCCTCCTATAATGTATTAGATATTCCTAGTAAAACTTCTCGGAATCCCTAATACATTATATAAATATATATATAAATTTGTTACAATATAATGGGAGGAGATTTTTTTGAGAAAAATATCAGCTATACTATTATTAATAATAATTATTATGACTAATACCATAGTATATGGAAATATAGGAATAGAAGAAAATTTAAGATCCTATATTCTAGCAGATTCTGAGACCGCTCAGATATTAGAAGAATATAAAATAGATGAAATAGTTGAAATTGCCAGTATCTCAAAATTAATGTCTTATTTGATTGTCATGGATGAAATATCAAAGGGCAATATCTCCTTAGGAGATATTATTACCATAGACAAAGATACTACTAAAATAAAAGGATCTAGTTTTAATTTGAAAGTAGGAGAAAATTTTACTGTTAAAGAACTTTTAGAAGCCTCCATAGTAGTATCTGGAAATGATGCTACATATGCATTGGCAAAATACATCGCAGGAACTGAAGATAACTTTGTAAAAATGATGAATCAAAAGGCAAAAGAAATAGGGCTTGAAAATGCTGTGTTTTATAACTCTACAGGGCTTCCTATAGGAGAAAAGGGCATACAAAATAAGATGACCACTAGGGAAATATTCAAATTAGCTCAGTATATAATAGAAAATCATCCAGGAGTTTTGGAAACTGCTAAAATTAAATCAATAGAAATGGTTAGTAGAGATTATTTTCAGAGAAATACCAATCCATTGCTCAACGAAATAAAGGAAGTAGATGGGCTAAAGACAGGATTCACGAATAAAGCCGGATACTGCTATGTATCTACATTTAATATAAGAGGGAGAGAAACCCAAACGAAAGATTTGAGGCTTATAGCCATAGTAATGGGTGCAAAGGATTTAGAGATAAGGGATGCTATGGCTAAGATATTAGTAGAATATGGACTTGATAATTACTCCCATAGGATATTTTTAAATCAAGAAATTCCTTTAAAGACTTTAGAATTTCCTCAAGGTGATGTAACAGAAGTGCATGTTTTTGCTGAAAGTGGATTTTCAAAACTAGTTAAAAATGATGAAGATATAGTAGTTAATATAGACATAAATGAGGATATAACTTTGCCGATAAAAAAGAATACAAAAATAGGCAAGGCAACAGTAGAAAAAGAAGGGGAGGTAATTTTTGAATCAGATATTTTAATTAAGGAAAGTGTAAATAAGGCTAAGTGGTATGTTTTAATTGGAAGATTTTTTAATAGATTGGCTAATATGGTGATAGGATTTTTCGGGGGGATAACTAAATGATTGGGAGAATCAATATAGCCATATGTGATGATGAAAAGATACATGTAGAATTATTGGAAAAATATGTAGATAATTGGGCTAAGAAAAACAATATAAAACTCGGAATTGAATTTTTTCATAGTGCAGAAGCCTTCGATTTCAGCTGGAGTATGGATAAAAGATACCATATACTTTTGCTAGATATTCAAATGCCGGGAATAAGTGGAATTGAACTAGCAAAAAGAATAAGAAAAAGTGATAATCTGTTGAATATAATATTTATTACTGCTATTCCTGATTTTATAGGAGAAGGCTATGATGTATCAGCAATTAATTATTTAATTAAGCCAATAGAAGAAAAAAAGCTATATGAATGTTTAGATAAAGCTGCACAGAAAATTCCTAAGAAAGAGAAAACAATACTTATAGATGTAGAAGGAGAAACTATTAGAATAAAACAAGAGGATATAATCTATATTGAGGCTTTTTCTCATACAGTAGATATAAATACTGTTAGTGAAAAATATGCTACTCGTAAAAATATTGGAATTATAGAAAATGAATTAGAGCAAAATGCTTTTGTAAGATGCCATAGATCTTACATAGTGGGATTAAAACATATAAAAAGAATAGGAAAAACAGATATAGAACTAGATAATGGAGATGTAATTCCTGTAAGCAGGAGGCTCTATACTAATACAAATATGGCTTTTATAAAATATTTTAGGGGTGAGATAAATTAAAAGTAAGGTATTTATTATACTTGGTATTCCTCTATTACTGGTAGGCATTTTCTTTATAATCAGATATATACTAAATAAAATAGTAGATAGGCGAATTGCTAACTATCAAAATGACCTTACATCAAAGTATTATATCGAAGTAGAAAATATATATAAACAGATGAAAGGCTGGAGACATGATTATCATAATCATATGCAAGTAATGAAAGCTTATTTAGAGTTGGGAAAGTATGAAGATATGGATGAGTATCTTAATGAATTAGACAAAGACTTGACTAATATAGATACCGTTCTAAAAACAGGGAATTTAATGGTGGACGCAATCTTAAATAGTAAATTATCCATGGCTATTAGTCAGGGCATAAATATAAATGCAAAGGCAATTGTCCCTAAAAACCTTCAGGTATCAGATGTAGATCTTTGTATAATTATTGGGAATCTAATGGATAACGCTATGGAAGCAGCAATAAAGTTAGAGAATCCAGAAGACAGGTTTATCAGAGTATATATAAGAGAAATGAAGAATCAGCTTTATATTTCCATAACCAATTCTGTAGGTGGAGAAGTTAAGAAGATCAATCTAGAATATATATCTACAAAACTAGGATTAAATCATGGACTTGGTTTGAAGAGAATCGATAGTATAGTTAACAAATATAATGGCTTCATCAATAGACAAAATGAAGAGGGAGTATTTGCAACAGAGATAATTTTACCCATATAGTACCATTGGTGTCATAAAAATGACCATTGGTGCTATTTTTGTACATAAAATTGGATTTGTTGCTATAGTATGGTTGAGGTGATAAAAATGGCAATTAAAAATGAAGAAAAGCCTAAGTATGGAGTATTAGAAAATATGATTTATTTAATTAAGAATATGTGGAGCTGGGATAAAGGATTATTTCTTTTCTTTGTTATTCAAATTCCTTTAATTGTAATAGGTCCTTTACTCAATATATATATGCCTAAAATATTAATAGACTCTATCTCTCAAGGAGTAAGTATAAGGCAATTTCTTATAAATATAGGGATACCAATAATAGGAATAATAATAGTAGAAAGTATGTTGAAAGCATCCTATTTCAAAGCTCAAATAGGTGGAATGAAGTATAGACATATATATACACTTAAACACGCAGAAAAATCCATAGATACAGATTATGAAAATATAGATGGTCCTAAAGGTCAGGATAAGCTTATGAAGGCAATTATGGCAACAATAGGCGATGAAGCAGGAACACAGGCAATAACCGCAGTATTAATAGGTTTAATCTCCAATATGGTGGGAATGGCTTTATATGGAAGTATAATATTTACTATTCATCCACTTCTTATAGGATTTTTGACTATATCCTCATTAATTAACTATTTTATAGGGGATTATGCAAATAAATATGAGTATAAAAATAAGGATAAGCTTTCACCAGTAGGAAAGAAACTGGAGTATATAAGAACTAAAGCAGGAGATTTTAAATCTGCTAAAGATTTAAGACTATATAATATGACTTATTGGTTTCAAGATATGTATGATGTGTTTTTAAAGGATGGAATAGAATTACAAAGACAGAATATTTACAGAAGATATTTAGCTAACTTTGCAGATGGTGCATTGGCTTTTTTAAGAGATGGTATTTCCTATGGTTTTTTAATTTACTCGGTTTTATACAGAAATATGAGTATAGGTAATTTTGTACTATATTTTGGAGCAATATCTGGATTTTCAAATTGGCTGTCAGGCATAGTAAAGAATTTAAATGAATTAAACAGGATACATTTAGAAACTTGTGATTTAAGAGAATATTTTGATATGGAAGATAGGATGAATAGAGGAAAAGGGGTAGAATTGCCTAAGGAGTTTGAATTACCCTGTGATATAGAATTGAGAAACCTCTATTACAAATATCCAGGTACAGAGGAATATACTATTAAGGGAATCAATCTCCATATAAAGAAAGGTGAAAAACTAGCATTAGTAGGAGTAAATGGTGCAGGAAAAACCACGTTGGTTAAGTTGATTTGCGGTTTATATACTCCTACAAAGGGTGAGATATATATCAATGGCAAAAATTCCCGTGAATATAATAGAGATGAATATTATACATTGTTTTCTGTAGTATTTCAGGATACTCATCTTTTACCTAAATCCATTGAAGAAAATATTTCACTTCAAAAAAAGGAAAATATAGATGAAGAAAAATTAAGTAAGGTTCTTTATATATCAGGATTAATGGAAAAGATAAAATCCTTGCTTAGGGGTAAAGAGACATTATTGATGAAGTCTATATATGAAGATGCCATAGATTTATCAGGAGGGGAGCTGCAAAAACTAATGCTAGCAAGGGCATTGTATAAAAATGGACCTATTATAATCTTAGATGAACCTACAGCAGCTCTAGACCCCATAGCAGAAAATGAAATATATCAGAGATATAATGAATTAACTAAGGAGAGAACATCCATATTTATTTCTCATAGATTAGCTTCTACCAGATTTTGTGACAGAATAGTATTTTTAGATGAGGGACAGATAAGGGAATACGGCAGTCATAATGAGTTGATGAGTAAAAATGGAAAATATAATGAGATGTATACTATGCAGTCCTACTATTACAAGGATAAAATCGGAGGTGAGGAAATTGCATAAGAAGGGTTTGATGTATGATTTAAGACTTATAATTAAGGGATTAAAGGAAATTCATAAATTGCAGCCATGGGTATTGCCTGTTGCTGTACTGGAATCATTTTTTAAAGCTATAGCACCTTTTGTGAATATATATATGTCTGCTAAAATCGTAGATGAACTGATAAATTTTAGTTATTTGAACAGACTTATAGTATTTGTAGGCATTACCATAGGATTAAATCTAATTATTTATCTGGCATCTACAGGATTTGAGCATATATTGAATTTGCTTATAATTATAATGGTGCAAAATCGAGATATGGTATTAAATAGAAAGATAATTGATATGGATTATGAGCATATAGAAAATCCAGAGGTTCATTTACTGCGTACAAAGATACAAGAGGCTCAAAATCAAAGTGGAGGAGGTATATATTCTTTAATTAAATATTTTGGAGTGCTGATTAAATGCTTAGTTATAGTGCCTATAAGTTTAGTTATGATAGTGGACATATTTAAAGTCACATCTAATGAAAGTTCCATAAGGTTTTTAAATTCAAATATATTAAATTTTATTTTTATAATTCTATTATTGATTGGTACAATTTATAATATGAGATTAAAAGAAAATTCTGAGAAGGAATATTTCAACTCCCTCAATAAAATAGTAGATTATAACAGAATAGCGAATTTTTATTTTGAAAAAATCGTGGACTATAATTCAGGGAAAGATATAAGGTTGTATAATCAGAAGAATTTGTTTAATACTGCCTTTGGAGAGGTTATAGGTGAAGTTAACAAAATTGCAGATGAAATTTCCTTAAATTATATGAAATATGGGGGAGCCAACGGATTTATTTCATCATTACTAACAGGATTGATATATATTTTCATAGGATTAAAGGCAGTTATGGGCTCTATTACTATAGGAAATGTAGTTAAATATACGGGAAGTATAAATCAATTTATAAGCAGCAGCAGTATGCTTTTAGTAACTATTGCAGCTTTAAAGATCAATAATCAGTATATACAGCTATATCTAGACTTCTTAAATATCGAAGGAGAAAAGTATAAAGGAACATTGCCAGTAGAAAAAAGAAATGATGATGAGTATGAAATTGAATTTAGAAATGTGTCATTTAAATACCCAGGAACAGATAATTATGTATTAAAGAATATCTCCATGAAATTAAATGTAGGAGAACGACTTGCTATAGTAGGCATGAATGGTTCTGGAAAGACTACCTTTATTAAGCTATTATGTAGGCTATATGACCCTGATGAAGGAGAAATACTTTTAAATGGAATAAATATAAAGAAATATGATTATGATGAATATTTGAATCTATTTTCCATAGTATTTCAAGACTTTAAACTATTCTCATTTTCATTAGGGCAAAATGTAGCAGCATCTGTAGATTATGATGAAGATAAGGTAAAATATATTTTAGTTAAAGCTGGGCTAGGGGAAAGGTTAAATAATATGCCTAAAGGAATTCAAACTTCATTATATAAAGATTTCGATGAGGAGGGTGTAGAGATTTCAGGTGGAGAGGCTCAAAAGATAGCATTAGCTAGGGCATTATATCGTGATGCACCAATTATTATTCTAGATGAACCAACAGCAGCCTTAGACCCAATAGCCGAATTTGAGATATATTCAAAATTTAACGAAATAGTAGGTACTAAAACAGCTTTCTATATATCCCATAGATTGTCCTCCTGTAGATTCTGTGACGAAATAGCAGTATTTCATGAAGGAAGGATAATTCAAAAGGGAAACCATGATGAGCTTTTAGAGGATAGAGATGGAAAATACTATGAACTATGGCATTCACAGGCACAATATTATAATGAAGAAGCAGTATAATAGATAGTAAGTATCATTAATGAGAGCCATCTCTACTGATTTTTAACCTATGTTGAATTTATATTAAGTTTAGAATATAATATAATTAAAGGGATAGTAGGAAACAATAGCATTTCCTATAAGATATGGTGGTGAGGTTATTGGAAATAATTTATTCTAAGTCTGCTGTAAAGCTAATTAAGACATTGGATGAAGATATTAAACAAAGAATCAAAAAAGGTATAGAAGGTTTAATGGAAATTCCCCCTAAAGGAGATATTAAGCAATTGCAAGGAGCAAGCCCAATAACTTATAGACTAAGAATAGGTAAATATAGGGTGATATATGAATATATTAGAAAAGAGAATAATGTTTTATTTATTAAGGATATAGGGTCAAGGGGAGATATTTATAAATAAGGAGATGTGATATCATGACTCAGATAGTTAGTGAAATAGGGAGAATGGTAGATATGCTACCTGAACAGGAACAATTACTTGTATTTGAATTAATTAAAAGAATGGTACTTGCTTGGGATAGTGATTTTACAAAATTAACCCCATCAGAGAGAGAGGTCTTAGAAGAAGCAGATATGGACCTAATAAATAATGAAGTTATAGAGCATAAAGATGTTTGGAACTAAAATTACTAAAATTCAATATAAATAAGGCATTAGGGAGGATTAACGAGAACCGTACCTAGTGCCTTGTTTATAATAATAAATAAATGGAAGTTAAGTTCTATCTCTCAAAGATAGTCCCTGTAATATATTGGAATTACTATTTCTTACAGTGCCTTAACTTAAAAATAATTTTTCAGCAATTTCCTTATTATTAACTCCTTTTGCAACTAAAAGTAAAATATTGAACTTCCTATCAGTTAAATCTATATCTACATCTTTCTTAGAATATTTTAATATATTAGATACTATCTTTGAATCAAATACATGATTATTAGAGTAAACTGTATTTATGGCAGGGATAGTTGCTTGAATATTTTGTTTCAATTTTTGAGGATATTGGTGTTGCTGTTAAATTTGTCTTTTGTTGTTTTGATAAAGGTTTTTGAAGAATACCCCATTTTCCATTTAGTTTCACAAAGGCTAATCCTTCACTAAATGATCTTGCATCATCATATTTTATAGGTACTACTTCTTTACCTGTCTTATCTATATATCCATATTTATCATTTGATCTTACATAAGCTAATCCTTCCTCAAATATGCCTGCATCATCATAATTTAGAGGTATTACTTCTTTGCCTGCTCTGTCCACATATCCCCATTTTCCACCTTCATAAACAACACCTTGAAACATATTCCTACCACCCATGTTTACACGTGCCAACCCTTCTTCAAATTTATCTACGAAAGTATACTTTGTTGGTGGTATTACTTCTTTGCCTGTATTATCTATATAACCATATTTACCATTTAACATTATATAAGCCAATCCTTCTTGGAAAATCAAACTATGCGCACCAGAAAAACTATATTCTTTAGATACTACTTTTTTGCCTGTTTTGTCTATAAAGATATATTTATTGAATTCATTCATTTGTACTGGTGCTAATCCTTCTGCAAATGAAGATAGAATAGTACATTCTAATGATATTATTTTTTTACCATTTTTATCTATGACATCCCAATTTCTAAGAAAACTAGAACTTTCTCTAATGATAGCTAATCCATCACTGAAATTATCTGCACCATAATATTGTATAGGTATTATTTCTTTACCTGTCTTATCAATATATCCCCATTTATTATTTAGTTCCACTGCAGCTAATCCTTCACTAAATTTCTTTGTATCATCATATTTTAGAGGTACTACTTCGTTACCTGCTTTATCAATATATCCCCATTTTTTGTTTAACTTTACTGCAAATAACCCTTCACTAGATTCTTTTATATCATCATATTTTAAAGGGACTACTTCTTTACCTGTTATATCAAAAAAACCATACTTACCGTTTAGTGACATTCTAATTAATCCTTGGAAATCTGATGATGTGTCAAAAAAAGTTTTATCATATATTATAGGGATTACTTCTTGGCCCTGTTGATTTATATATCCTAGTTTATTATTTAAATTTACAAGAGCTATTCCATTGACGAACCCATTTGTACCGTCATATTTTAATTGTATTATTTCTTTACCTGTTTTATCAACATAACCCCATTTATCATTTAATTTCACCGAAGCTACTCCTTCATTAAATCCCCATGTACTATCGTACTTAATAGGTACTACTTCTTTACCACTTTTATCTATGTATCCACATTTATTTTTTAATTCTACTTTAGCTAATCCTTCTTTGAACCCGTAGACTCTATCATATTCCTTTTCTAGCCAGATAATATTTGGGTTTTCTGCATACACAGTATTACCTTTAGTTATTATTACTAAATTTAAAATCATAATAACAGATAAGAATAATATTATTATTTTTTTCATAGTATTTCTCCTCTCTAATTTAAATTTATTTTTTTGTTGTTATCTAAATATCAATAACATTATCAACATAATACCATAGCCCAATGAACTAAACAATATGAAAAGCCATAAACTAATTAGATTAAGATGAAACAGTAAATTTAATTCAAGCAAAAGATTATATTCTTGTAGGTTTTGTGACGAAATAGCAGTGTTCTATGAGGGAAGGATAATTCAAAAGGGAAACCATGAAAGTTTATTGAAGGATATAGATGGAAAATACTATGAACTATGGAATTCTCAAGCACAATTAGATTGTTTCTTCTACTTTTTCTCCCAAATAGTAGAGGTAGCAAATGGACGAAAGCCAATACTATAATAGAACTGCTGAGAAGAGCCTACCAAGGCTATTTTTGCTCCAAGCTTTCCCATTTGTAGTGACAAAATCAGGATTGGCCGCAATATCTTGAAATTCTAAATCTGTGTCTGCAATAGTGATACCAAATTTCTCATCAGACCCTCATATATAATTATCCACTTTATAACTTATAATAATAGATTGCAAGTTGAGTTCTATCTCTGAGGGACAATTTTTCAAGCATACTAGAGATATAGTTTCTTACAGTACCTTCACTTAAGAATAGCTTGTCGGCTATTTCTTTATTATTTAATCCCTCAGCTACTAAAAGTAAGATATCAAATTCCCTATCCGATAAGTCAGCATTTATATTCTTTTTAGAGTATTTTTGAATGCTAGATACTATCTTAGAATCAAAGACCAAATTACCAGAATAAACTGCATTTATGGCAGGGATGATACCTTGAATATTCTGCTTTAATATATAACCTTTACAGCCTAAGGAAAGGGCAGCAGATATATATTCATCATCTTGAAATGTTGTAATCAACAGTATTTTAGCATTGGGATCTCTATCTAAAATTTCTTGAGTCGCTTCTATTCCATTCATTTTTTCCATCCTTATATCCATAAGGATTAAATCTGGTTTGTGAAGGGAATAAAGTTCAACTGCTTCTATACCATTATGACCTACGGCCAAAACTTCTATTCCACTGGCATTTACGATTGTTTTTAAAGAATTTACCACTAAATAATCATCATCTACGATTATAACTCTCATATACATCATCCCTTCATTAAAGTCAGGTGTATTTTAAATCCATTATCAAATTCATGATTTAAAAAACCATTATATTTACTAGCGATTTCATTCATAGAAATAAGACCTATTCCTTTAGTTAAGAGATCATCTGTTTTATTAAATTTGTTGCCATTATCCCTCACTATAATAGAATAGAACTTAGGTTGACTTAGAAGGCTGATTCTAAGCTCTGTAGCATTAGAATGTTTAGCACAATTGGTAATAGCTTCTCTTATAATAGATAATATATCAAATTTTAAATCATATGGTAAACTATCTTCTAACTTATATATAAGTTGAATGTCTATAGTAGGAACTTCCCTGCAAAGGTTTTCGATTCTACTTTCCAAATCAAGAGATTCATTATATAAATTATGGATACTGTTCCTAATATCATTCATTCCATTATTTAAGGTGTTTTGAAGTAAATCTAAACCTTCTACCATGGTATTATCGGAGACTATCTTTAAGGCTTCTACCTGTAATATACTACTACTTATAGCATGACCTATTGAATCATGGAGTTCTCTTGCAATTCTATTTCTTTCTGTAAGTATGGCAATATGAATATTCTTTTCTCTATCAATTTTTAATTGCTCAGTATATTTTTTTAAATAAATGGCGTCCTCTTTCAATCCATCCCTTACTATTTTGTTTTGATTTAAAAATACATTGAACCTTTTTGTCATAATTGAAAAATAGATAGATATGGAGAAAACTAAAAGATTAGCTATAGAGAAATCCCTTAGAATTAATATCATGGCGAAAAAAGCATATATATTGAAATCCAAATACATATTATACAAAATCAAAGGCAAGTAGTAGATAAATAAGGGATCATAAAGATAAAATATTAAAAAGATAAAATAAATAAAAACCCTTACTTTTTTAGGGTGAAATAAATCTAAGCACAAGGAAAGAATCAGAGATATAAGAAAATAAAAAACCAAGTCTCTTGTTGTATTTATTTTATAAGTATTATATAAACAAAAAAGAACTATGAATGATTTTTCTATAAATCTTCTCATTAAGAAACTCCTTTATAAGCTTTCTATTATCTGTATAATCCAATTATACTAATATTTATTAAACTATACAAATATATTGTAATTTTATCTTGTAATATATAGCTTCTTTGGTCAGATAAATGCCGGTGGTCAGATTTGTGTATAATTATTTAAATAGAATCGACAAAATATGTCAAAAATTGAGCGGAATCAATAGGTTGACAGGCTTTTCTATGAATGATATGCTGATTTTAGTGAAAACTTTGAAAATATGGAATATAGTACCAATTTTAGCAACAATATATGATTCAGATATTGAATAATGACATAAATATAATATATATTAAAGAACCCATATTTGTATATTATTTTCAAATTGTATTCTTAAGAGGCATTATTTTTCAAAAAATTAATTAGTAGAATTATGTAATTTCAAATTTACTAGCACTAGAGGTTGCTTTAATATAAAAGTATAAATAAGGAGGACATACAAAATGAAAAATAGAAAAATCATACTCTTACTTATCATCACGATATTACTTATAGGATGCAGTGAAAAAAAAGAGCCAATTAAATTAATAGAGGTTAGTGGTGAAGGCTCTACAATCTATGAAAACGATAATATAAAAATAAAAATAGCTGATAATGTAAATGAAAAAGAAACTATATATACATCTATACTGAACGAAATACAGAAAATAGGTGAATTTTCTCCTATAGAAAATCTTGAAGTACAAATATCAAAGCAATATATAGTTCCAAATATAGATAAGATAATAAAATGTGATGCTAAGTTTATAGAAACAGAAGAATTTAAAAAAGAACTTATAAAAAAATCCTATGGGATATATGATAATTGGATATCAGAAGGACTATATGCAAAGATATATGATATAGAGAAAAAGGAAGTGGACTTTACCACATATTATTCAAATAATGATTTTTCATTATTTGGAGCAAGATTTTTTGAGCCTTTTTCATCTATAGAGGAAATAGAAAGTGTAAAATCTGCATCTATAGATTTAGTGGAATATCTATTAGAAAACAATAAAAAGATGGAGCTTATAAAAAACAATATAGAATTATCTGATATAGAAGCTTGGGCAAAGGAAAAGGATATAGATTTATCTTATCAAAGGGAAATAGAAAGTTTAATGAATAGGATGGAAGCATATGCAATAATAGGTAAATTTATATTAAATACTAGGGAAGAGATAAATGGATTTAAAATAGATATGAATTTAGAAGGAATAAAATCCAAAATGAGGGGAACAGATCAATATGATACATCAAAGAAAATAGAACAGATAATATTAAACTTTGATAAGGAGATACTGTCTATAAAAAGGGAAATAAAAAAGGAGGCGCCAAAGTTTTATGCAGAGTATAAGGAAATATTAAATAATTTACCAAAGGCGAATTATATATTTGAAGTACAAGAAACAAATTATTTTGGTGGTTACTTTAATTTAGACACTCATAAAATACATTTAATTAGTGTAAATCTTCATCCCCATGAATATAGTCATTTCATGTTTCATGTAGGATTTGCTAATGTAGAACCGTACATTAAGGAACCATTATGGTGGAGTGAAGGAATGGCTAGTTACGCACATATGATAGAACCAGACATATACGAAGTATGGATACAAAGAGAGTTTTATGCAGCCAAAAACCCTATGTACAGTTATGATGACTTGGAAAATGCTACTGATGATATATTAATAAAGGTAAATAGCATCTGTGAGGAAATATTAGAAATATATGAAAAAAATGATATTAGATTAGATAATATAGAAGAAGTATCTAGGGACAGGAATAAAAGGCAAAAATTAAACCTTTTTAGAAGTAGCTATAAAGATAGAATTATTGAAACGATTTATGGAGAAGTGTTTAATAAAGGGGAAGCACCAAATGATTTAATCATGGAGAGTAATAGCATGGATCCTTATTTACATTATGGTTTTGGGCAATATCTAATGATTGAATATGGATTAGAAAAAATGCTTTTCTTAAAGGTATCAGATTATGAGAATTTAACTTTCAAAGAATATTTTGGAAAGACTTTTGAGGAGTTAAAAGTAGATTGGATGAATTACTTAAAAGAAAATATCAAAGGTATTGAATCGATACTATGATATCTTGCAAGTTCTTGGGATTGAATAGATGTTGAGTGTATAATTAAATAGTTTTAAGATATTGCAAAAGTCAGTTGGAGTTAAAACACATAATTCTGACTGACTTATATTTATTCGACAAAAGATACTGAATTATGTTGAAAAATGTCGGGAAATAAGTGGTACCAACGGGTTGATGGAATATTTGAGTGATAGTACAATGAACTTATGAATTGGCTAATGGAAGTATTTGGTATGGTAAGATGCTAATATGTCTATAGCTCTCTATGGGGAAAGAGGAATAGAGTAGTCTCTCATTTTTAAGCATATATATGATTAGTTAATTATGTCTAAAATGGGAGAACGGTAGCCACTTCAATTAAAAGAGTAGTATTTATGCCAATTACATGATTTTGTAATTAGCGACGAATACTTACAGAAAGGCGGATGAAAATATGAAATCACTAAACGATATTATCTGGAATGAAGATATTGATTAGAAGAGAAAAATGGCGACATTCAATTCGGAGATGACCCAAACTTAGAGCAAAGTTGCAGTGGACTTACTCGTAGCTGTAGGGACATAAAATATTCATATAATATGTTTCTAAATTGTTAGGTAATAATTTTCAAAATATAGAAATAGGTGGAACTAATTTCCATCTATTTCTATATTAAGTTTATTTAATTATTTTGTCTTTAAATTGTTAAGATATATCTTTATCAAAGGAGGACATACAAAATGAAAAATAGAAATATTATATTATTACTTATCATCACAATATTTCTAATCGGATGTAGTGAAAAGAATGAACAAAATAATCAAATTCAATTGGTAGAAGTTAGTAGTGGAGGTTCTACAATATATCAAAACGATAATATAAAGATAAAAATAGCTGATAATATAGATGAAAAGCAAAGTATATATGCATTTATACTGAACGAATTACAGAAAATAGATGAATTTTCTCCTATAGAAAATATTGAAATAGAGATATCAAAGCAACATATGGCCCCAAAGGTAGATAAAATAATAAGATGTGATTCTAAGTTTATAGAAACAGAAGAATTTAAAAAGGAGCTTATAAAAAAATCCTACGGAATATATGATAACTGGATATCAGAAGGGATTTATGCAAAGATATATGATATAGAGAAAAAGGAAGTAGACTTTACTACATATTATTCAAATAATGAATTTTCATTATTTGG
>NZ_CABSQO010000028.1:0-55574 GCF_902479755.1 uncultured Tissierella sp.
TTATAATACTTTTTATTATCTATTGAAATTATTACATATATTATAAACAACTATTTATTTTCCAAAATATATTTAATTGCTTCTTCTATATACTCATCTCTACCTTCTCTTACTCCTTCTATAGTTTTTTCTATATCGATATCTGGACTAAGCCCTATTCTTTGAGTCTGTTTACCTTCAGCTGTATATACCCCAATAGCTGAAAAAGATATTGCATTTCCACAAGGAAGTTGTATAAAACTTACATCTCCATTTGCTCCAATAGAATTTTCTCCCATGACAGTTACATTAGGAGCTTCTCTAAGACTTAAAACAGAAGTTTCACCTGCACTTTGGGTAGTTTCACTCATCAATATTACTATAGGATTTTCATATATAAGTTCTGTAGAAAATTCTGTAAACTTTTCTGTATTTATAAATACACCTGGAACTGATCTTGATGGAATACTGAAACTAGCATATGGTATTCTTTTATCAAATAAATATTCTTGTAAAAAAGCAAAATTACTCTTAGGATATTGTCGTAAATCAATAATTATACCATCAGTATTTTTAAAGTCTTTCATAATCATATCTACTTCATCAAATTTTAATTTAGATGGATTTATAAGTCCAATATTATTTTCTAAAATTTTATAATCTTCTTCTATATTGTTGTAATTATATAAATTAAAAGGCATTCCTTTAAGCTCATATTCTATTTTATCATTATCTCTTAGCACAGTTATATTCATTATTTTTTCATGAGATATTAAAATCATGCTACCCATTGGGTTTAATATTTTTTCATTATTTGGAATAGATATATATTTCTTTAGATCTTCTATAACATCTTCTATTCTTTTACCATTTATTTCTATAGGTATATCACCAACTAATAAAGGGCATGTATCTTTATATTCATTGTCAATTCTTTCAACTACATATTTCCCCTCAGCTTTTGTTAAATATACTGGAGCTATATATTTACCAAATTCAATCTCATAGAATTCAAACACATCTTCTAATTGAGTACCTGAAAAAAAAGTATGTCCATCATGAAGTTTTGTTGAAAGTGAAGCAAGAGTCTGATTATAGCTATGTTTATCTATTCCACTTAACATAATCTCTATATATTCTTCTAATATTAAATTCCAGTCATCATCTAAGATATCTAAATAGGGATAATAATATTCTATAGCATTCCAAAATCTAAAAAGGCTTAATAAACGGTATCTACTATCACTATAATCCATATCTTTATAAATTTTTTCATTTGCAAAAAAAGTTGATAGAACTTTTTCAAATAATACAGGAGCTTTACTTCTATCTAATTCTGGAATTTCCCTTATTTCTAACAGTGCCTCTGAAAGGGAATCTCCTAAATATGATTTATCTTTAATCCAATTTGTATCAGCTTGTACTATTTTTTCTTCTTCTTTTGCTATTTCCCATTCTATGAATTTTCCTTGATAATTTCCATAGTCTATTTCTCCAAGACCTATAAACCAATCATAGAGTATATTATTAACTTCTTTTTCATTTTTAGATTCTTCAATTATAGGAATTAAATTAAGTAGTTCTTCATCCCAATCTTTCTCACCTAATAAAAAAGCAGGATGAGTATATTTAACATAGCCCCATACTTTGCAAAGTTTTTTGAGATTATAAACTTTTAAATCATCTTTATTTTTATCTTGAAAAATTGTATCTCTAAATATAAATAAAGAAGTGATTATAATCAAGATAAGTATAATACATATAAATATTATATTTTTATTTTTTTTATTTATCATACAAAACTCCTTTTTAACATTTAATTATAGGCTATTAAAATTCGACTTTCATTGCCATTTGGAATACCTGTTAATATAGAATAGATTGTTTGTAATATACCTGTATATCCAACAAGATAGTCATATTTATTAATTTCATCACCAGTATCTACTTTATAGTTTTTATTATGATGTAAGTTATAGCTTTCTATTGTATATTCAATTAATTCTAAAGTTCTATTCCAAAAGATTGGATTTTTGGTGTCTTTATACATTTCATTCATAATGGCTGCTGTACCAGCAAAACCATGACATACAATCGGGGATGTTAACATATAATCTGATATATTCATCTGTGCAATTTTAAGCATCTCATCAACAGTAAACTTTTCAATTTTTTTATTTAATATTGCTAATGAAGAAATATATAAAGAGCGTAAAATACCTACTGAACCGTAACACCAACTCATACGACATTCACCTATTTCACTCAGTTGTATATTTTTCATTTTTATATAATTTTCAAAAGATATTCTACCAGGCCAATATATTATATCATTAACATAATATGATGCTTTCAAATATTCTTCAATTATACCATTAATTGCTTGAATCAATCCACTTGAGTTAAATCCATTTGCATATACTAACGAAAGTACTGTTAAAGGACCGCACATGCCATGAGATATTCCATAGTTTATATAGCTACTAGTTGAATCTAATGTTGGATCAAGTTCATATTCATACTTATTTGGGTAATAAAACCAACCTGGAACTTTATAATTAAATATAATTTTTTCTTGAGAATGTTTTATTAGTGCATCTACTAGTTTTATAGTTAGTTCATAGAATTTCTCATTTTCATTAAAGTTAAGCAAATAACTTAAAGTCCCTGAAATGCCTTGAATAAGCTCAAAGTCTTTACCTATATAATCTTTATAATCTTTATCTATACTTAAATACTTATAAATATTTTCTACAAGAAGATTATCCAAAGAGTCTGAAAAAATTGATAAAGATGGCAATTTTAATAATAAGTTTTTTACAATATATGTAATATAACAAATACCTGAAAAGGAAGAGTAAGGTGAAAATATATTATCATAAATACCTTGACGTATATTTTTTAAAGAAATATATACAAGATCTTCCCATTCTTCTTTAGAAATGAAAAATTCTTTAAAATATGTTAATGTAGATAATACATCTAGTGCTTCATATGAAGATAAGTTTTCAATATTTATTTTAATCCTAGTTAAATCGGATACCGAGTTATTAATAAATTTTTCTAAAACAGAATCTTCTAATTTTATTTTTTTTGATATAATTTCTCTAAATTTTATCTGGTCTATCATTATTTTTCTCCTTCCAACTTTAGGTATTTGCTAATTATAAATAATAAAGGTTTACACTTATTTTCTATAAACAATCTGCTTGTTTTTAAATTTGGCAGGGTATTTAAATTTTAGAATCTTTAAAGCTTAATTATATTATTATTGTTTAAAACTTAAATAATTTAGGATTTGCTTTTTAACAGAATTTTCCTCCTCCTAGTAGTGCTGTAATTAGACATGCTGGTGCATCATTTTCAGTTAGACAATAACAATAAGACTGATCTCTATCAGTATATTGACATTTACATGTATCGCCAGTTACTAATGTACCTGTATCATCTGATAGTGGTTTTATACCATAATTGTTTTCAGTTATTTTTTTTACATCAAGATCAAAATCATCGAATAAATTTCCCATAATCTAACCTCCTTAATTTTATTTAGTCCCTCTTACCCTGCCAAAAAAAGGGAATATGAATCATTAAGTTATTTACTTCTAAACATATATATTAACTTAAGAATTATACTTAAGATAACCTTGTAATGATCTTAAGCCATCTCTTGCTAATGAATATATTTTACGTTCCCATATATTATTGCCGACAAATCTATTACAAAACATATGTATTATACTGGATATAATATTCTCTATAGTATTAGTAATTTCTCCTTGTTTATCTATTTCATAAACAGCTTTTGCATACTTTCTAAGTCCAGTATATGTTTCAGTTATTAGATTATATATATCTGGATATTCAATTAAACTACGTATGGTTTTCCAATTATCATCATTAACAGCACCCATATAAGTATCACGATTTTTTTGTAATAATTTTCTATATTCTCTTGTCTTAGATATATCTTCAAAGTTCATTGAATCTAAAAACATTTGTTGTCTATCTCGAGTAAGCCCAAAAGCCTTTAAGGTACTAATAATAAATGAAATTCCAATATAATCTATTTCTTCTTCATAACTCCCAAAAAATTTATTCATTGTTTTCATTATTAAATGGCTTTCATGACAAAAATATTCTTCAGCTTCTCTAATTAAATCTGGTCCTCCATATCTTTCCGTTTCTCTTTTATAAGAATCTATTAATACTTCTGATATAAATCCTTTGTTTTTAAAATTTTCAAGTAATTTATTCATATTTTCAAACAAAGAAGTAAGAAAACCTTCCTTTGCTTGTATACGTAAGCGTAAATGAGGCTTTGGATCTGAATATCTAATGAAAAAATATTTTTGAACTATACCATAATTTGCAAATTGCTCTAAAAAATCATATATATAAGCTATCATTTCATTTTGTCGTTTTCCATAACCATATAATTTATAAAAAATCCAATTTTCTTTTCCTGGAAGAAGAATTAATTCGTCTCTATTTATTTTCATACAGTTTAGAGAAATATCAGATTTAGTATTGATTATTTTACTATCTTCTTTTTGCATATCTCTATTTTTTGATGATAACATAAATGGAACAACTATCTCAGTTATATAATGATTGCCTTTTCCATCTACAGCAACATTATTATTAAAATCACATTCCATTTCATATAATGTAGTCTGCATAGTATCCTTTTTTACAACTTTATAAATTTGATCTATATGCATAGGGTTTTCAATATCCATTAAAATGCGATTATCAAACCTTGCCAAATATACATATCTTGGAATATGCCACTTTTCTCTATATAAATTAAATTTTTTGATAAACTCATCTTTTTTATTACTACTCATTTTAAGAATATCTTTTGAAATAATCCATGTTTCAGGTTTTATTATTATTCTTTTATAAACAATTCTAGGAGAATATTCACACTCCATATTTCTTAACATTGAAATCCCATTTAATACATTTATCTGACAATCTGATGAGATTTTTGTTAAAAATTTTAATACTGGGCTTGAATTTCTAGTGTTTAACATATTAGTCATAGTAACTATTACTTTTTTATTGAGTTTTTTAGATTTTATATAAAAAAAATTATTTTTATCTATACCTATATATAAATCTTTAATAGAAATAGGAATTTTTTCATCAGTATAATTTGATGTTAAAGTTATTTGATAATCATAGTCACTATTTGTTAATGAAACATTACTGGTTCTTCCATTTATGGGTAATTCTGATATTTCAGCAATTATGTATTCTGATGAATACTCTTTTTCAATTTTAAAAGCATCTTCAATAAATTTATTTTCATTTACTGTAAACAAATCTGTGAATCTTCCAAAAGTTTTTCCAATACCATTAGAGCCAAGACTAGGTGCAAGTGTAAAGGAATAATTTAGATTATTAGGATGTGCTATTAAAAATAATTCCAAAGATTTTAAACAAGTTTTATTACTAAAGTTTTGAAACTCTTCACCAGCAATATAGTCAATATCATCATCAGTAAGCTCAACTATTTTTTTATTTTCCTTTATTGCAGATAATATTTTTCTTTCTTTTAATAGATCTATACGTATTTCTTTTAATGAATTTTTTCTTATTGGAGAAATTATATTAATTCCATCATCTATATAATCCTCAGGACTTCCTATACCTTTATCAGTATCTAATAATTCTAGTACTGGAACTTCTGACCTATAGCCATACTTTTCATTAAAAATCTTTATATACTTATCCATATCATTAGATGTATTATATTCGGGTGTTATTTTACACATAGCATTAATAAACTGTTCTAGTTCTTCTCTTACAGACTCATCTAAAATATTAGCTTCAGTACTTACTTTCATATCAATTTGAAGATAATTTTTACATTTATATATATCTTTCATCATGTAGATTGTTTTATCTAATATATCTTGTCCACTTCCAATAGATTGTGAATTATATTTCGATATATTATTCCTTATTTCATTTAATTTTGTTAAATAATAATCTACATCTACATTATTTTTAATATTACTTAATACACCTATAACATAGTCTAAAATATCAGTATTTATTATTGGAGGTCTAAGTTCTGAAATAAGAAATTCATTTTCAAATAATTGAATAATAAATTTTTCTATACGTTCAACTGGTACATTTGGATTCTTTTCTGAAATAAAAGAAATTAAAAAAGATAATTTTTGTGGTTTCTGACATAAATTTTCAACTAATTTAACTTGAGATGTATATCTTACTGTGGTTGATAGTTCTTGAACATCATGGCCTGCTTCATTATGTTCTAAAAATGTCTTATTTGGTTTTTCAATTCTATTACCATTTATAAATGTGTAGTCATTAAAAATAACTTTTAATTCATTTTTAATTTTTGGATTGGATTCTATTTCTTTTATAACTCCATACAACCATTCCATATCAACTCTTGCTCTTTTTGTATGTTGAGATTTTTCAGAAATAATTATTTTTGATTCCTTATCAAATTCTCCCATTGATATACCTGAAAATAATCCAAAGGGTGTTGGTCGTGTTGACAACCTAATAAAATATTTAATTAATGACGAAGTTACTTGATCAGAAGATTTTGATGAATCAGTTATGTCTGTTCTATCTAAAGCTTCTAACAGGTCATTACTTGCGACTGCCAATGTTTCATTTAGAAAAGGTTCTTTGAACTTATCTTTAAGATTTTTTTTCATATCAATCTCAGAGACATTATCAAACATTAATAAATAATCATTAGTTGATAATAATGGAGTACGAATCATAAAGAAATCATTTGCATTATATTTTATCATTAATAGATCATCTCCTAGTATAATAATGTTATAGTCACTAAGGACTATAGTGTTAATACATTTCTATTATTAAGTAACAGAAGAAGTAGTTCTTCCTTCATCAGATATTACTTCTGTATTTAACATGTCTGACGGTTCTCGATAGACCCCAGACCTTTCATAAAGTATGCAACATTGTATTTGCCATTTTGCGTGATGAAAAAGAATTTGAGATCATTACTCCAGAAGAACATCAAAAGAATTACCTAAAAGTGAAATGTGACGTCGCTACATAGTGTAATTCTATAGAAGAATTCTTACTTTTTGACATACAATCAAAGGGTTTATAAAAGTTGCACTTTTTTAGTTCAACTGAAATATCAAATGTTTTTAAATTAGTCATTGACATTTCTTAGGTGGACTTATTTATATTTTTATATTAAAGCAACCTCTTTTGCTAGTAAATTTGAAATTACATAATTCTATTAATTAACTTCTTCAAAAAATAATGCCTCTTAAGAATACAATTTGAAAATAATATCCAAATATGGATTCTTCAATATATTATATTTATGTCATTATTCAATATCTGAATTATGTATTGTTGCTAAAATCAGCATATCATTCATAAAAAAACCTGTCAACCCATTGGTTTTGCTCATTTTTCGACATATTTTGATATACTTTGTCGATTTATTATACATGAATTTACCACCATGATTCTGCTGCAACTTTTAAATTAACATAACCCGAGCCCATTGATTTTACAAATGAAGTTGAGTATTTTTATTTTATTTTATTGTCATATTTATGTAGTGATACGTGGAAATGTGTGTTGTAATATAGATATAAAGAAGTATGTTTCCAATGTATCTAAAAAACTTTAATAAAAAAACTGGCAAAACATATTTATCCATTGTTCATAATTATCGAGATAAAGAAACAAAAATTACTAAGGCTAAAGTTATTAAGTCTCTTGGATATCTTGATGAACTGGAAAAGGAATATGATGATCCTGTTGCCTTTTTCACAGAAGAGACTAAGCGTATGAATGCTAAGCGTCTTTTAGACAATGCCCCTGTATCTTTTACTATTACAAGGGATGAATTAATTCCTGCTAATTCTGTAAATCGTAAGAATTTTGGTTATGCTGCTTTAAGTAAAATATATCATGAGCTTGGGATACACACATTTTTAGTTAATATGCAAAGACATTCTAATGAAGAATATGATGTTAATCCCATTATGAAGATGCTTGTTTTCTCTAGGCTATCAAATCCTGCTTCTAAGAAGAAGTCTTTTGAAGAACGAGATCGTTTCTTCGAAAATAATGACTATTCTCTTGATGATGTTTACCGTTGTCTTTCTCTATTTAACAAGCATAAGGATAATTTACAAGTTTGGATTAGCAATAAAATTAAAAACAATTACGGAAGAGATACTAAGCTTGTTTATTACGATGTTACAAATTATTATTTTGAAACTGATAAGATCGATGATTTTAAAAGAAAAGGTGTTCCAAGGAGCGTCACCCCAATCTAATTGTTCAAATGGATTTATTTATTGATAATAACGGGATACCTATTACATATCAATTATCTCCTGGCAACACTAATGATTGCCTTACTTATCGTCCAAACTTATCTAGAATTAAAAAGGATTATAAGCTTGGTAAGGTGGTGTGGTTGTTGCCAATAAGGGTATGACTACTGGTGATAATATCTGGTATACTTTATCTGCAGGAAATGGTTATGTATTTAGTATGTCAGTTAGAGGTGAAAACAAAGAACTTAAAGATTATGTTCTTAATCAAGATGGCTATGAGTGGCTAGGTAAAGAATACAAAAGAAAATCAAGGCTATATCCAAGGGCAATACAAGTAACATCAGTAAGTGGAAGAAAGATGAAAAAACCAGTTGATGAAAAGCAAGTTGTATTCTACAGTGAAAAGTATGATAAAAGAGCCAAGGCTGAACGAGCCGCTACTATAGCTAAAGTCCAAGACCTAATAGCTAACCCAGAAAAATATACTCAAGCAACCTCATATGGGGCATCTAGTGTAGCGTCATCTTCTACTAAAAGTATCTTTATCATATAAGCACCCCTTTCGTTACTAATATTATAGCAAAATATTAATAATTTCCTAATTAACTTTAATTCATTGAAGCAAATTGCATTTATTGATTTTTTGAATTATAATTATATCATTAACTAATCTAATAAAATATAGTGATGTGATATAATATGATGAATTTTATTTTAAAATATTTATGGTTCTTTATTATTTATGCTTTCTTAGGCTGGTGTGTAGAAGTTGCTTATCATGTAGTGACCTCTGGGAAATTTGTTAATAGAGGTTTTCTAAATGGTCCTGTATGTCCAATTTATGGCTTCGGTATGATAATATTGATATTTTGCTTAGAAGACCTATCAAAAAATTTCTTTCTATTATTTTTAGGTGCATTTTTGCTTACATCGACTTTGGAACTCGTTACAGGATTTATACTTGAAAAAGTATTTAATGATAAG
Organism: uncultured Tissierella sp.; assembly: GCF_902479755.1. Taxonomy (NCBI): domain Bacteria; kingdom Bacillati; phylum Bacillota; class Tissierellia; order Tissierellales; family Tissierellaceae; genus Tissierella; species uncultured Tissierella sp. The sequence continues at coordinate 9,294 of NZ_CABSQO010000028.1, forward strand.
TGGTGGGACTATAACGATATGCCTTTTAATATAAGAGGTTATGTATGTCTCTCCTTTTCGATTATATGGGGTCTTGCCGGAGTCTTTATGATAGATATAATTCATCCGTCAATTTCAAAGCTTGTATCTATCTTCAATAGTAATATTGGTAATATTATATTGATTATACTTTTGGCATATTTTATAGCAGATTTTTTTATAACAATTTTAGGTATCATGAAAATAAAAAAACATATGCGTATACTTGAAGAAATAGCTGAAAAATTAAGATCTTATTCAGAAGATGTAGGTGAGAATATTTATAAAGGTATGACATTAGCAATTAAAACTAAAGATAATATGAAAAATAGACTTGCAGAACAGAAGTCGGATTTTAAAGATATTATAGATGAAAGAAAGCTACATATTGAAGAATTAAAGACAAAATATGAAAAATTGTCAAAAGAAAAAGGATTTATCCATAGGCGTTTAGAAAAGGCTTTTCCTAATATTAAGAAAAAGCTTTCTGAGTTAGATCATAACAAAAAAGATAAATAAAACAACCTATTTTACAAGCAGAGGACAGTATTCTTACTATCCTCTATTTTATTTTTTTGGAGGTGTTTGTTAAATTTTATCGGAATATTGAATAATAATAAAACTGTGATATAGTATAATAAAGTTAATTATATAGAAATGAAGGGACGATAAAAATGAGAATCGGTATTGATGTAGGTTCTACAACATTAAAGTGTATTGTATTAGATGAATATGACAATATAGTTTTTAGTTCCTATGAGCGTCATTATTCTCAGATTACTAAAAAAACTAAAGAATTGCTAGAAAGAATTATGGAAGAATGTCAATGTGATGAATATGTTAATCTATCTATCTCAGGTTCTGCTGGTATGGGATTTGCCGATAGATGTAAAATCCCCTTTGTTCAAGAAGTATATGCAACACGTATAGCAGTGGGAAAATTGATACCAGAGGCAGATGTAGTTATTGAATTAGGAGGAGAAGATGCGAAGATACTTTTCTTAACCAACGGATTAGAAGTTCGTATGAATGGCTCCTGTGCTGGTGGTACAGGGGCATTTATTGACCAAATGGCAACTTTACTTAACATCACTCCTAGTGAGATGAATGATTTAGCTAAATCTTATGATAAGTTATATACAATTGCCTCAAGATGTGGGGTATTTGCGAAATCAGATATTCAGCCCCTCTTAAATCAGGGAGCTAAGAAAAATGATGTTGCTGCTAGTATCTTTTATGCTGTTGTAAATCAAACCATAGCAGGATTAGCTCAAGGTAGAGAATTATTAGGTAATGTTGTATATCTTGGAGGACCACTTACCTTTTTATCAGAGCTTAGAAGAAGCTTTGATAAAACTCTTGATACAAAAGGTATCTGTCCAGAGTACTCCTTATATTTTGTTGCCCTAGGTGCTGCCTTTATGTCTGAATCCCAAAAAGTAAATCTAAAATCTACCATAGCTATGATTGAAAATCAAAATAGTGATGGAGATTTCGCTCATACTTCTCCATTATTTCATAGTGTAGAAGAATATAATAATTTTATTTCTAGACACAATGAGGAAAAAGTAATATATTCAAATCCTAATGAATACAATGGAAATGCATATCTTGGTATCGATGCAGGTTCCACTACAATAAAGATGGTAATTATTGATGATGAGGAAAATATTCTAAATTCAGTTTATCTTCTCAACAAAGGAAACCCTGTGTCTATTGTAAAGGACTTTCTACAAGACTTTTATAATAAATTTCCAAATATCACCATAAGGTCTAGTACAGTAACTGGATATGGCGAAGAAATACTAAAAAACGCCTTTCAAATAGACTATGGTATTGTAGAAACTATTGCACATTTTACTGGCGCTAAGAAATTTAGGCCTAATGTGGACTTTATAATAGATATAGGTGGACAAGATATTAAATGCTTTAAGATAAAAAATGGTGTTATTGATAATATATTTTTGAATGAGGCTTGTTCCTCTGGCTGTGGTTCATTTTTACAAACCTTTGCCGGAGCCTTGAATTATACCATTGAAGACTTTGCCAACCTAGGAAACTTTGCTTCAAATCCTGTAGACTTAGGATCACGTTGCACAGTTTTTATGAATTCTTCTGTCAAGCAAGCTCAAAAAGATGGAGCTACCATTGAAGATATATCAGCAGGTTTATCAGCTTCAGTAGTTAAGAATGCGCTATATAAAGTGATTAGAGTTACATCTAGAGAGGGTTTGGGTAAGAATATTGTAGTTCAGGGTGGCACATTTTTGAATAATGCTGTACTTCGTGCTTTTGAAATGGAATTAGGGCAGGAAGTTATTCGACCAAATATCGCAGGTTTAATGGGAGCCTATGGTGCAGCCCTTTATGCAAAATCTAATGCTAAGGATATTTCTACTATTCTATCAAAGGATAAACTGATATCTTTCTCTCATGAAGTACAAGGCTCTACTTGTGGACTTTGCAGCAATAATTGCAGATTGACTATTAACACATTTGATGATGGCAGAAAGTTTATTAGCGGTAATCGATGCGAAAAACCCCTAGCTAAGAAAGAAGGTAGAAAACAATTAAGTATATATGATTATAAGCTAAAACTCTTAAATAACTATCAGCCTATTAAGGGAAAACGAGGCAGAATAGGGATACCCATGGTATTAAATATGTATGAATTATTACCTTTCTGGCATAAATTCTTTACAGAATTAGGATTCGAAGTAATCATTTCTCCTAAATCCAATAGAGATTTATATCTAAAAGGTCAACATACTATTCCTTCTGATACCATTTGTTATCCAGCAAAACTCGTTCATGGACATATTGAATCCTTAATAGATGGAGAGGTTGATAATATATTCTATCCATGTATGAGTTATAATTTAGATGAGGGATTAGGAGATAACCATTATAACTGCCCCGTGGTTGCATACTATCCTGAAGTGGTAGCCGCAAATGTCCCGCAAATTAAAAATATTAACTTTATCTATGATTATATTGGTCTTCACAGACCTAAGGATTTTATAAAGAAAATCCATGGAATTTTAGGCAGAAGTTTTAAGGATATTACTTTAGAAGAAGTAAAGCTGGCTTCTAACAAGGCCTATGAAGAATACTATTCTTATTTAGAAAGAGTTCAAGCCATGGGCAAACATTATATAGATTATGCAAATAAAAATAATCTACCCATTATCGTTTTGGCAGGTCGTCCTTACCATGTAGATCCTGAAATAAATAATGGAATAGATAAATTAATATGCCAATTAGGTGCTATAGTTATATCTGAGGATGTTATTAGCGGAAATACATCCAAATTTCCAACTTCAGTTTTAAATCAATGGACCTATCACGCTAGGCTATATGCTGCTGCTAAATATATTGGAGATAAAGATAATATGAATTTAGTACAATTAGTTTCTTTTGGATGCGGTTTAGATGCAGTCACTACAGATGAAGTTAGTGAGATATTAGAAAATGAAGGAAAAATCTATACTCAAATAAAAATAGACGAAATAACAAATCTTGGAGCTGTAAAAATTAGACTTCGCAGTCTAATGGAAGCTCTCAACCAATGAAAGGAGTCATGGTAATATGACAACAGATCATATTAATATAGAGGATTCAAATGTCGTATTTACTAAAGAAATGAAAAAAGATTATACTATTTTAATTCCAGATATGTCTTCAATCCATTTTTCTCTTTTTAAAAATGTATTTGAACAGTATGGATATAAAGTAGAAATACTTAAAAATGAAGGCTCTTCTGTAGTAAACGAGGGATTAAAATATGTTCACAATGACATCTGTTACCCTGCATTACTTGTTATTGGTCAAATGATAGATGCCCTAAATAGTGGTAAATATGATTTAAATAAGGTGGCCCTCATTATTAGCCAAACGGGCGGAGGATGCAGGGCTTCCAACTATATACATTTACTTAAAAAAGCTTTAAAAAAAGCTGGATATAGTAATATCCCCATTATCTCCTTCAATGTTAAGGGACTTGAAAAGAATAGTGGATTTAAACTTACTTTACCTTTGATTAACAAACTATTAGTAGCATTAACCTATGGTGATATGTTGATGCTTTTAAAAAATCAAGTTAAGCCCTATGAAATCTTTAAGGGTAGTAGTGAGAATCTGGTAGATTTTTGGATTAATCATTTGGGAAGACAGTTTGAACATGACAAAGGATATAAAATAAAAGAAATAAATAGAAACTTAGAAAGAATAGTAAAATCCTTTGGAGAGATTCCAGTTTTCAACGAGAAAAAAATAAAAGTAGGAATCGTTGGGGAAATTTATGTAAAATACTCAAAGTTAGGCAATAACCATCTAGAAGATTTTCTCATAAGTGAAGATTGTGAAATCATGGTTCCTGGTATTATGGGGTTTGCAATGTATACTGTAGATAATTCTATGGTAGATGTTGATATCTATGGTGGAAGTAAGATTAAAAGGACCAGTGCCTCATTAATAATGAAGTACCTTAGAATGTACGAAAATATGATTATCAAAGCAGTGAAAAAATATAGTAATTTTACTCCACCCTCTTCATTTGAACATTTAAAGTCCTTATCTGCCGATATCATAAATGAAGGTTGTAAAATGGGAGAAGGTTGGGTATTAACTGCTGAGATGGTTGATTTAGTTAAAATGGGATATGAAAATATCGTATGCACTCAACCTTTTGGATGTTTGCCTAATCATATAGTAGGAAAAGGAATGATACGTAAAATTAGAGACATCTGCCCTAGTGCAAATATAGTCCCTATTGATTATGACCCGGGGGCTACTAAGGTCAATCAAGAAAATAGGATTAAGTTAATGCTCTCTGTTGCCAGAGAAAATCAGGAACTAAATAATCCTACTAAGGACTGTGAAGTAGCAGATATGAAAGAAGATTCTTTAGGGGTTAAAGGTTATAAAATTGGAAAACATTTGAAGGCAGGAAATTAATATAGCAACACAGGAAACATTTTTGCTCTATCCCTATGCTAAACTTATATTACCCTAGGGCAGAGAGGAGAATAGCCATGACCACTATTCAATTGCTTCAAAAATCAATTGACTATATTGAAGAGAATCTAAAATCTGAACTTTCATTATCAGAGCTTGCAGAAATCTCAGGATTTTCAACATTTCATTTCTGTCGTATTTTTTCTAACTATGTAGGTATGCCTGTAGCTGCTTTTATTACTAAGCGTAGGCTTTACCATGGAATTTATGAGATTCAAATCGGCAAAAAAACAATTGATATAGCTCTTTTATATGGTTTTAATACCTATGCAGGATTTTTTAAAGCATTCAAGCGTGAATTTGGCTGCTCTCCTACAAAATATTTAAAATTAAATACTGCTAAAAAACCAATGGCAGTAAATTTAATTAGGGAGGCAAAAATTATGCTAACACAGAGAGAAATAAAACAGATATTGTCAAATTGGAATTTAGACTCAAATTTAGAAATAGAAGATACCTTTACTTTAGGTGGTACAGCTAAATCTGATAATACATGGTTAATTAATGGAAAATATATCTTCAAAACAGGAAAAAATATTGCAGGTTTAAAAACACATATCGCCATTTCAAAGGAACTAGAAAAATCTGGAGTCCTTGCAGCAACTCCTATTAAAACCATTGAGGATGAGGATTTCATTATTAAAGATGACAAATACTTTTGTCTTACCAATCATATCAAGGGGAAATTTTTAACACCTGAAGAACGTTATGCAGGGAATAGAATTGAAATAGGAAAAAAATATGGTGAAGCCATTGGTAATCTACACAAAATCCTTAAAAAACAAGATAAAAATTTAGAAGTTAATGACAATAATCTCCTAAAAACTGTATTAGGCTGGGCATTGCCCCAGACAAAAATAACTATGGAACAATGGGGTTGTCCATTACCCGATAGATTCTATGAGGATTTTACTGAAAACTTTAGTAAGCTTTATAATGAACTACCACGACATATAATTCATCGTGATCCTAATCCGTCAAATATTATGTTTCATAATGATGAAGTAAGTGGCTTTATTGATTTTGAAATCAGCGAGAGAAATGTAAGAATCTTTGATCCTTGTTACTGTGCAACAGGAATCTTAGCTGAAGCTACTACAATTGCTGATAGGTTTGAAAAATGGGATGAAATATTAAAGGGAATAATTACTGGATATGATAATATCTGTAAATTGACAGAAGCCGAAAAACTTGCAATTCCTTATGTAATCTATTCCATTCAAATGATTTTTATTGCCTGGTTAGATGGAAAAGAGGAACTTAAGAATCTTACAATGCAAAATAGGAAGATGCTTATCTGGATATGGGAAAATAAAGATAAGTGTTTTGAAAGCCTATAAAATATAAAGTCTGACAGAAAATTTCTGTCAGACTTTATTTAATTGGTTATTCTTGTCTTTTTTAATGTTGTATATAATACTACTGCTGTAACTGCCCCAAGCAAGCCTTGCATTAAATTACCCGGTATAGATGCTAATGCTGCCTTTGCTCCATACATAAATATTTCTGCAAAATAATATCCAAATGCCATAAATACTCCGCCAATAACTGTGGCTATAATCGGTGTTCTTTCCCCTAGTTTAGTCTCAAGTATTTTTCCTGCTATATAACCCTCTAACCCTTTTACTATAAAAGTAATAGGAGCATAATGAGTGTATCCCAATAATATGTCTGCTAAGGCTGATCCTAACCCTCCTACTAAGAATCCACCTCTTCTGCCTAGCATTATAGCTGCCAAAAATACCACCATATCCCCCAAATTTAAATATCCATTTGTTCCTATAGTAGGTATATGGATTACCATAGTCATCACAGTTGTTAGAGCCATAAGCACAGCTATTCTTGTTATTGTTTTAGTATCCATATCTTTCATTTTTAATCTCTCCCCTTTCACCGTACGGGTACAATATTTTTAAACTTATGTAGTGTCTGTATATATAGAATAACACTTCCACTACACTTTTTCAATAGTTTTTTAGGGCAATTGAAATATTTATTTTCTTTATTTATTTAAGATTAAAAGTATAGACTCTATCTGAAAATTATATGATATTATATATCTATATTAAAGGAAAAGGAATGATCCTATGTTACAAAACTTATATGAATCAAAAAGAGAGTACTTTGATAATGGAAACACTAGAAGCTATGAATTTAGAATAACTGGGCTTAAAAAACTTAGAAACATAATAGAGAAAAATGAAGAGAATATAATTAATGCTCTGACATTAGATCTAGGTAAACCTATATTTGAATCCTATACTGCTGAAATAGGTGTTGTATATCAAGAACTAAATCATGCAATAAAAAACTTAAGGTATTGGATGAAGCCTAAAAAAGTTCCTACCCCAATTTATCTACAGCCAGCTAATAGCTTTATCTATCCAGAACCTAAAGGAGTAGTGTTGATAATCAGCCCGTGGAATTATCCATTTCAATTGGCCATATCACCTTTAATAGGTGCCATCGCCGCAGGAAACTGTGCTATTTTGAAACCATCAAATCAATCAAAGGAAACTGAAAAGATAATTTCCAAGATAATCCGTGAGGCCTTTTCTGATAATTATATTAGTGTAGTAGAAGGACCAGGTTCTGAAGCTGTTACACCTTTAATAGAGAATTATAGATTTGATCATATATTCTTCACCGGAAGTGTAAATGTAGGCAAGAAAATATTGGAACTATCGGCAAAACATTTAACACCTGTGACATTAGAATTAGGTGGGAAATCGCCAACCATAGTTTACAAAGACGCAGATATAGATATTGCAGCTAAAAGAATTACTTGGGCAAAATTTTATAATGCAGGCCAAACCTGTGTAGCACCTGATTACCTTTTAGTACATGAATCTAAAAAAGAAACTTTAATTAATAGTATAAAGCTATATATCAAAAATTATTATGGAGATAATGGTAAAGAATCTGAAAATCTAGGTAGAATAATCAATGAAAAGAGATTTCATAGACTTATATCTTTATTAGAAGGATGTAATATTCTAGAAGGTGGAGTTTATAATAAAGAGGATAGATTCATTGCCCCTACATTAGTTGATGAAATAGATATGAATCATCCAATTATGCAGGAAGAAATATTTGGTCCAATACTTCCTATATTAACATATAATCATATTTCAGAAGTTTTGGATATAGTTAGGATAAATCATTATCCTTTAGCTTTATATCTTTTTACAAGAGATAAGTATATTGAGGACTATATTATTGAAAATATCCAATTTGGCGGAGGATGTATTAACCACGCAATATCACATGTTGCGAACTCTCATCTTCCATTTGGAGGAATTGGTTTCAGCGGCATGGGAAGATATCACTCAAAATACACCTTTGATACTTTTTCCCATGAAAAAAGTATATTTAAATCTAATGGAAGACTTGACAGCAATATACTATACCCTCCTTACAATGAGAAAAATTTAAGATTGGCTAAGAAATTTCTATAGCCAATCTTTTTTTCTAAAAAATCTTAACATTAATATAATAATTATAATGCTTATTATCCAAAAGCTAAAATATCCATATTTCCAATTTAATTCTGGTAAGTATCTAAAGTTCATACCATATACTCCTGCAAGAAATGTTAAAGGTATAAATATGGTTGAGAATATAGTAAGAACCTTCATCACTTCATTTGTTTTATTTCCTATGCTGGAAAGATAAGTATCCAGCATACCACTGCATATATCTCTATATGTTTCTATAATATCTATCATTTGGATTACATGATCGTAAACATCTCTTAAATAATAAATTGTTTTACCATCTATTAAATCATAATCATTTTTAGATAAGCTGCTGATTACATTTCTCATAGGCCAAAGTGAATTTCTAATATAAATCAAATCCCTCTTCAAGATATAGATCTTCTGGAGTATCTCCTTCTTAGGATTTAATAGTAATTCATCTTCTATAGTATCTATTTTTTCTCCTATATCTTCTACTATTAAAAAGTAATTATCTACTATTGCATCAAGTAATCCATATAATAAATCATCTGCTCCGTTTTTCCTTATATTAGTACCTTCCTTTAGTCGACACAAGATACCATCAAATAGCTCTGTTTCTAGCTCTTGAAAAGATATAAGTTTATCTTTGAATAATATAAATGATATTTGCTCTGTTTCTAATTCCTCTTCTTCATTAAAATACATTAACTTAGTGACTAAAAATATATAATCATCATAGTCCTCCATTTTTGGATTTTGAGATGTATTTAATATATCTTCTATTACTAGTGGATGTACCTTTAGTGATTGGCATATTTTATTTACTAAATTTGTATCGTGGATTCCTATTATATCTAGCCATTTCACTTTATCATCTGTATCATTTATAAACTTACCTAAATCATTTATTTCTTTTCTTTCAAGTTCTAGGTTATTATATTTTGTATATGTAATTTTAATATTTTCTACCTTTTTCTCTCCTACATGTATTAGAGAACCTAGAGGCGTATTTACTATTTTAGCTATATTTTTACTTTCCTTAGTCATTTTACTCACCTCAGTATATTTCTATATATTATACCCTAAAAAAATCATACTTCATACCAAATATAATAATGAGCCAGAGAACTAATCTCTGACTCATTGGTTAGTGTGAAGCAAAAGGAACCGTCCCTCTTGCATTTTCTATTTTTATATTTAACTCTTGTCTCTCTTCTCTTATTAACATATATGACGCAATACTTGCTAAAATATCTGATATTGGATAAGCTAACCAAACTCCCATAGCTCCTAAATGAAATACTTTCACTAATATAACAGATATCGGTATGGTTAAAATTAGCTGCTTAGATATTGATAAAAATATTGATGTCTTTGCCTTTCCAAGGGCTTGAAAATAAAATATAGATACATAATAAATACTAGCCATCGGAAGTGCTGCCACCACTATTCTAAATGCTTTTACTGATTCAGATATTATCTCAGGCTCCTTCACAAATATAGATATTAATTGTGGAGTATAAATCATAGCAATTAACCACATTATCATAGATGTAAGAAAGGCATATATGCTAGTTTTCTGCATTACCGTTTTTAATCTCTTATAATTCTTAGCCCCTACATTAAATGCAGCTATTGGCTGCATAGCTGAAGCTATTCCAAACATTGTTATAAACAGGAACATATATATCTTAGATATAACCCCAAGTACTATGATTCCATTATCTCCTGCTGTATTAAGTAACAAATGGTTGCGTACTGCCATTAGTACTCCATCTTCTGATTCTATAATAAATGCAGATAAACCCACTAATATAATTGCTTTTATTAGCCTTTTATCAAATTCAAAACCTGATGGTATTTTAAATTCTTTCTTTACCTTTGAATAATTATAATAAGCATAACTAAATCCAATTATCTGAGAAACCGTTGTAGCTATGGCTGCCCCTTTAACTCCCATTTTAAACTCTACAACTAAAATATAGTCAAGGATTATATTAATTATAGCTCCTATACTGGTGCTTATTATTGAAACCTTATTATTCCCTACAGATATCATTATATTAGATATAAATGTTGTTAAGCTTAAAAACGTAGATCCAAATATTATTATATCTAAATAATCCTTCGCATAAGGTAATGTCTGATGACTAGCACCAAGACCTAAAAGTATCTTCTCTGAGAATATATATATAATAGCCGTAATAGATACCATCAATAAGAAGGATAAAGAAAAACCATTTCTAACAATTTTTCTAGATTGATCCATATTATTTTGTCCGTTGGATCTAGAAAATGCTGTTGATGTTCCTACAGCTATCATTACACTCAATGCAATTATTATCCTTTGTATAGGAAATACTAGTACTAATCCTCCTATTCCATATCCACCTACAGTTCTTCCCACAAATAGCGTATCCACCATATTATATAGTTCTGATACTAAGAAAGAAATTATTATTGGAATAGAAAATCTAAGTAATAGTTTACCGATCTTTTCCTCTCCGAATAATTTATTGTTTTTACCCATAATAAAACCTCCATTTATCTTACTTTATTATGTTAACATAAATGGAGGTTCCTTTTCATTCACTTGTTTATCCTCTATCTTGGATTGTTTTTGGCTTTTTGAATAAACAAGATTTTCAAAAACCTTAAGATAATCCAAAAATTTATGAATTTAGTACATTATTTAGTACAAAAAGCACAGTTCCATATGGTTTTATAGTAGCAACTGTATTATATACTGTAGATTTTTTTCCATAATAGAAAGATACATTGGGATGTACATATTCCTTTAGTAATTCCCAATTATCATTATCTAATCTTTCTGGTCTATTTAAACCCAGCCATTTATCATATACTGAGCCAAATCCCTTGTCTAATACATATTTAGTGACTTGAAAATCTGATTCCATATTTAGTATATTTAATGAGATTTTTCGCTCTTTAATCTTATCCATAGGAAGGCTATCATATATTACCTTTTCATCTATTTCTACAGGATTAAAAAGCATTATCTGATATCCATACTCTGATTTTGTAACTATATAACCTTCCCCCCTATCTATTACTCTATCTCCTAAAAGAGATAATAACATATAAGCATAATAGGAAGGCTTCTTTAAGTAGTTAGATGTAAATATACCATTTCCACCGAAGAAGGTATCATTGTTTAATATGGTTTCCTTAGATATTTCATCTACCATATTTAATACAACTCTATTATTCAAATGAATATAATTATATAGTACATAAGGTACCATAGAAATCGTATCCTGCATTCCACTAATTTTCTTCTTTGGGAAATATGGCTCTAAATCTTCTATCCTCATACTTAACCATTTCTCCACATCTTCATCATAGAGATTAGAAAAATGATTTATAAAATCATTAATTATATATTCTTCAACATTTTCACTAATGATTATCGGGATAAGATTCTGATCTCTTAAAAAATCTAATATATTTTCAACTCTAGTCCAGTTAATAAATTTATGATTCTTATCTCTATAAATATCCATATCCTCAGAGAAAAGTTTATTTACTATGCAATATTTAAATTCTATCTCTCTTTGTATTTCCTCTAGAATTCTTCTATTTTCCTCTTCAAGAAGAAGATAAATATCCCCCAAATCTATTATATCTGGTTTCCTATATTCATCTATAGTATCCTTATTCAAATCTATATCAATCTTTATAATTCTATTATCATAATCATACCTTTCATAATCTTCAATATAGTTAGTAAGATAAGGTATGGCTTCTCTAATATTAAAGTATTTAACCTTTGTCATCTTCTCAAGTTCTTTTTCACTTACTTTATATTTCTTCCTATACTGCATAGGTGTACAATTATAATGAAGCTTAAAATGTTTATTATAATATCTTACATGAGAGAAACCTACTTCTTCTGATATTTCTGATATATTTCTATCTGAATCTAAAAGTAGTTTTGTAGATTCCTCTACCCTTATTTGATTTAAATACTCATTAAATCCATGGCCTAATATATCCTTGATTTTATAAGATAAATACTGAGAGCTGAGAAACTCCTTGTCTGCTATTTCCTGCAAACTTACCTTATTCATATAGTTATTACTTAAATATTTAACTATTCTATGATATCTCTCTAACTGTTCGTCATCCTCTTCTAAGCCTTCTCCTTCATAGAAAAGGTAGTGAAAGTTATTTAATAGATGATACATCATATCTAATAAATATTCTTCTATCTTATCTTCATAATCATCTATTTTAGATATTGCTTCGTAAAGAAGTATCGAAATATACTTTCTTAACTCATGATATTTTTCATCTTCTTGGGGTTTTCCCTCTGAGGAATCTGTATAAAAGAATACTTCCTTGGCATCATCATAATATCTTTCAAAAAAATTAGGGTCGATATTGAGTACAAGGACTAAATTATCTGGATCATTGGACTTTATACTATACACTTCATTGACGTTGATTATCTCTATTTCTCTTTCATTTAATGTATATATTTCATTTTCTACACCTACATCTATAGTGCCTTTCAGAACAAACAAAATTTGAATGGAATCCTGCCAATGGATTGGGTATTCCATGATATTGGCTAAAAATATATTTATAGGTAAATCCTTCATATATTCCACATGTACTTTTCTCATATTAAATCCCCTTCATTATCCCAATCTAATGTGTATTATTAGAAGAGTTTAATAAACGCCTTTACTATTTAAATAGTTTTTATATTTCATATCTGTAACAAGAATATGATTTTCGATCCAATTAGCTATAAAAACAATTAAATCCATACCAATTTTTCTTTGTTTTACATCTACATCATCAGCTTTAATAGACTGAATCTTAGCTACAAATGCATCATGTTGTTTCTTGTGATTATCAAAATCCTTATACCCATGAATCTTCATCAATTCTTCTTCATATGTGAAATGTTCTATAGTGTACTCTGCCAATCTATGGATTACAGTCATAATTTCATCATAGCGATCAACTCCATCTTTTGCAGAAACTAAGTTATATAATTCTGTACCCATTTTAAATAGTTCCTTATGTTGTTCATTAATCTTTTCAATGTTGACACTGAAATCGTCCTTCCATTTAAACATAATTTATCCCCCTTGTACTTTATTATTCCTCAAATTCTTCTCTATGATGTAAACCTATTAAATTAGTAACTGGTACTGTAAAAATAATGCCTGTCCCTGGTTTCTTAAGCTGTCCTGCCTCTACCATTGCATTCATTATATTCTTATACTTATCTATTTCCGTTAGAATTAAGATTATCTCCTTAGAGGCTTCAACATGCATATTTAAGAACTTTTTTACTTCAGATTCTCCTGTTCCTCTACCATAGAAAATAGTAGCACCATTAGCTCCTGCTGATTTTGCAGCATCTACTACTTTTTCAGCTTTACCTCTTTCAACTACGGCTATTATACATCTAATTTCAATCACAATACCACCTCCTAAATTTTAGTTAATATACCTAATATCATTACAGAAATCATTGAGCCTATGGATGTAAGTCCTACTATTCCAAAACCAGATATCAATGGGTCAACCCCTTTAATAACTGAAGCCAACCCTACAGCCAAAGCCATATTGATTGGTATGTTTACAGGTCCCGTTGTAGCAGATGCAGCATCAAATGCTATTGCACCAAATGGCTCTGGTGCGAAAAAAGATAGAAGTATTACTATTAGTAGCAGTGGTACAAGGACTTTTATATATGGAAGGTTCAATAATATCTTTAATAAACCTATTGTCATACCACAGCCAAATCCCACGGCAACTCCATGGATTAGGACCATATGTGGTATAGCTCCTTGAGATAATTCTTCTACCTCTAAAGCTAATGCTTTCAATCCTGGTTCTACTAAAGTAGCAGCATAACCTATTACAAACCCTATTACTAGTATAATCCATTTTTTCTCAATAATTACAAAATTTCTACCAACTGAATCCCCTAAAGGTATTAAGCTCATGGTTGTACCTTTTAAGAATAAATGTAAACCTAGTACAGATAATATAAATCCAATTATAAAATCCCTCACATTATGTAGTGGCTTTTTTAGGATAAATATCTGAAGTGCAGCTAATATAGCGGTTAGAGGTATGATGCTAATAGCAGTTTCCCAGAGTGCACTCAAATTCGGTAGTCCCTTCATGTCAATTCACTCCCTTGCTATTTTTATGATTTGTCTTATATATCCATTATAGCATACTTTTAACTGCAAGATTATGTAAAAAGAAAATCATAGAGGAAAACAATATTTATGGGTATAATATAATTATATAAATATCTTTAGGAGGTGTTTTATGGAAAAAGAAAAATATATACCAGAAGTAAAATCTCAGCTTAGATCTAGGATCATAGAGGTTCCGCCTGTAATCTATAAAGCTAGTGGTATAAAAGTATTAGGGACAAGGATCAAATCCTTGCTATTCTCAACAGATGTGGCTATTATAAAAAATACAAATGCCAATTCAATTATAGCAGTATATCCCTTTACCCCGCAATTGTCTATTACTCAAGCTATACTTGAAGTTGCTCCAGTTCCTGTTTTTGTAGGTGTAGGGGGTGGACTTACAACTGGCAAAAGGTCTGTTGATATCGCCCTTCAGGCAGAGCTCATGGGTGCATATGGAGTTGTAGTAAATGCTCCTACAGCTAATGATGTAATTTCTAAAATGAAGGGTAGAATCGACATACCTATTATAGCTACTGTTGTTTCAGAATGTGACGATTATAAGGGCAAGGTTCAGTCCGGAGCCAGTATATTAAATATATCTGGTGGTCCTAGAACAGCTTCTCTCGTGAGAAAAATAAGGGAAGAATTTGGAAAAGAATTACCTATCATTGCTACAGGTGGTCCTACAGAAGAGTCTATCCTTGAAACCATAGAAGCTGGAGCCAATGCTATAACCTATACTCCGCCTACCAGTGCTGAAATATTCGCAGGGGTCATGGAGAAATATAGAAAAGAAATGAGAGATCATCAATAAACAAAGGACAGATCCATTAAAAAGATCTGTCCTCTTTATTTATAATTTATTTATTACCAAGAGCTCTTTCTTTTGCAAAGAATTCCTTAGTAAGTTTAATAACAACTCCACTTAAAGCCGCAACTCCTATTAAGTTTGGAATAGCCATTAAACCATTTAATGTATCTGCTAAAGCCCAAAGAACTTCAAGTCCACCTACAGCACCTACAGCTATAAAAGGTATCCATAAGATTCTATAAATCATATTAACTTTAGGCCCAAATAAATATTCAGCACAACGCTCTCCATAGTATTCCCAACCTAGTATAGTAGAGAATGCAAATAGTAAAATACCTATGGAAACTATAGTTCCACCCCAAGTTCCCGGTAAACCATGGCTGAAAGCCTCAGTTGTAAGAGCTGCTCCTGTTGCTCCACTTTGCCATACACCTGTAGTTAAAATTGACAATGCAGTTATGGAACAAATAACTATTGTATCTACAAATACTTCAAATACTCCCCATAATCCTTGACGTACAGGGTGATCTGTTGTCGCAGCTGCATGAGCTATCGGTGCACTACCAAGTCCTGCCTCGTTAGTAAATACCCCACGTGCAACTCCATATCTCATAGCATCCTTAAGGAATGAACCTGCAAATCCTCCTACAGCAGCTGTTCCAGTAAATGCTGAGCCAAAGATTAATCCAAATGCCTCTGGAATATGTGCTGCATTAATAATAATTATTACTAAACCGCCTATAATATAGAATGCTGCCATAAAAGGTACTAATTTTTCAGTTACAGAACCTATTCTCTTAATACCACCTATAACAACCATAGCTGCAAATACTGCTAATGCAATTCCTGTCCATAATTTAGGAATATTAAATGTTACTTGAAGTGATTCTGCTATAGAGTTGGATTGAACCATGTTTCCTATACCGAATGCAGCTAAAGCTCCAAAGAATGCAAATATATATGCAAGCCATTTCCATTTTAATCCATTTGTAATATAGTACATCGGACCTCCGACAAATCTTCCGTCAGGAGTCTTTTCCCTATAATGAACTGCTAGTACAACCTCTGCAAACTTTGTAGTCATACCAAATAATGCAGCAATCCACATCCAGAATACTGCTCCTGGCCCCCCAATAGATATTGCAGTAGCAACACCAGCAATATTACCTGTACCTACAGTAGCAGCTAATGCTGTGGCAACTGCCTGGAATGCTGTTACCTCACCTTCACCATGGTCATCCTTAGCGAACATCTTAAGTAAGGTATTCTTTAAAATATAGCCAAGCTTTGTAATTGAGAAAAAATTAGTGCGAAGAGTTAAATAAATTCCGGTACCAACCAATAATATAAGCATTGGTGGACCCCATACAAAATCATTGATAATTCCATTGATTTCCATTAATTTGTCCATTGACCTGCCTCCTTTTTTATTAGACTAGGTCAATTATATATACGGAGTTTCAAAAAACTTCAAAAATACTCAAAAATGATTTCTGAATATTTCTAATTGTTATACTTTTCGCAAAGTATACATAATCCTGAGAGGAATTTTTTCATATTTATTGAACCTTTTCCATTATTTTTCCCTCGAATATAGTCCATTTCACGCTTTATTTGTTCGAAATTAAACAGAGTATTTGAATATTCCACAAAGGTTTCATTCATATAGTCCTCTATACCTAAGGATGCAATATTGCTCATAGCTACATTGATAGTCCTTCTCATTCTTTGTTCCATGGCCTTAGGATTATTGGTAAATCTAGAGCATAATTCTCGTATAGAAAGATCATTTATTTTAACTCTATTTTTCATTAAAAAATTTGCTACTTTTACTAAATCTTCACTTCCTATTTCACCAATAATACCTAGTCTAAAAAGTATTAAATTGATATCTTGTTCACAATCCTTTGACTCTATAGTTTGTTCAAAATTTGGCGTAATATCGTTAAATATTTGTTGAATTTTATTCATCTTTTCTTCTAATTCTATTTTATATTTGACCTTTTTTATTATGGTTTCTACTTCTAAGTAATTTATAGGCTTATAAATAAAATATTCTACTCCATGAATATATGCCTTTTCAACATTTTCCTTAGATGTAAAATTGGAAATCATAATAAATTTAGTGCTAAGACTCTCTTCTTTTATTTCTTTAATTATACGAAATCCATCAAATTCTTCATCTAACATATCCAAAATAATCAAATCCGGCTCTGAAGTCATTATTTCTTCTACACCTTCTAAAGGATCATCAGATACGCCCACTAAAAAACCTAAATGATTGTTATGGATAATCTTTTTTAGAGTATTTATATCATCCATATTTTTATCTAATATAAATATCTTCATATTTATCCTCCAATTACAATCTTTTGTTTTAATCCCTCTTCAACTTTAAAAATTCCCACTTTGTTTCACTAGTTATAACTGAAATTAAAATTGCCATACATCCTATTAAAAATCTTACAGTAAAGGGTTCTTTCAGAAATATAATTGCAAAAGTGCTTCCAAACACCGCTTCTAGACTCAAGATTATAGCCGCATGAGTTGAGTTTGTGTACTTTTGAGCAACAGTTTGTACTAGAAATGCAAACATTGTACTAAATAAAGATAAATATAATATCGGAATTAATGTCTGAGTTTGAATATTCATTTTTGTCCCTTCAAATAATATGGCAAATATAAATGAAAGTATACCTGCTGTACCTAATTGTACTATTGATATAACATATGGATCTGATTCCTTTGCAAAATATCCTGTAGAAGATATATGGCATGCAAACATTATGGCACATAAAAATGTCAAGAAATCTCCATATCCAATTGTCAAATTACTATTTAAGCTGAGTATTCCGATCCCAACTAAGCATAAAAAAGCTGCTGCTAAATCAAATTTATCTGGTCTTTTCTTAGATATACCCCAATAAATAAATGGTACCATAACCACATTGGTTGCTGTAATGAAAGCCTGTTTTCCAGCTTCAGTATATTGTAGACCTACTGTTTGCATAGCAAAACCTGCAAATAGAAATAATCCTATAATTACTCCAGCTTTTATATCTTTTATAGAAGCCTTCCTAATTTTGTTAAAAAATATCACTGATAGTATTATGGTGGAAATAATAAATCTAAAGAACAATAAGTAATAAGGAGTTACATGATCTAATGCATTCTTTGTCACAACAAACCCTGAGCCCCAAACAACAGCAACTAAAAGTAAAGATAAATCTGCATATAAAGTTTTTTTACCTGTCAAAAAAATTCCCCCTATATTTGAAGCAGTAGGGATGATCCTACCTTCTTATTTTTACTACTATTATATCATAATTATAGGATTATAACTTATATTCAGTAAAATGGCACCAAAAATATATTTTCTAATAAAATAGTATTATATTAAATAGTAAGGGTGATTTTATGGATAAAAACTTAATTGTAGGTAGCAATAGTCTAGTAAGGTTAGAAAATGGCAACTCTGTGCATTATATCAACTTTGATAATGCTGCTACGACACCTCCCTTTCAATCTGTTGTAAAAGAGATAGTTGAGTTTTCTAGCATTTATTCTTCTGTGCACAGAGGTACAGGATATAAGTCCATAGTGTCTTCAATGATATATGATGAAGGAAGAGAAATAGTATTAAATTTTGTTGGAGGAAATAAGGATTATCATACAGTAATATTTTTAAAAAATACTACAGAATGTATAAATAAGCTATCTTATAGATTAAAAGATACTCTACAGGATAAAATAGTCTTATCTACATACATGGAACATCATTCTAATCTACTACCTTGGAAATATAGATATACTACAGATTATATACAAGTAGACGCCTCTGGAAGACTATGCTTAGAGGATTTAGAATTCAAATTAAAACTATATAAAGGGAAAGTGGGATTAGTCGCAGTAACTGGTGCATCAAATGTAACTGGTTATATTAATCCCATATATGAAATAGCAAAGTTATGTCATAAATATGGAGCTGAAATTTTAGTAGACGGAGCCCAGCTCATTCCCCACAGTCACTTTGATATGAGACCTGTAGATAGCCCTGAGCATATCGATTATATAGCATTTTCTGGACATAAAATGTATGCCCCCTTTGGTGTAGGTGCATTGATAGCGCCTAAAAAAGTTTTTGAAAAGGGTTTTTCAGAACAAGTGGGCGGAGGAACAGTAGAGTTTGTATCTATTAAAGATACAATATGGGCAGACCCTCCTGAAAAAGAAGAAGCCGGAACCCCTAACTTAATGGGAGTGGTTGCATTATCTACTAGCATCAAAACATTACAGAACTTAAATATGAGGAAAATAGATGAATATGAAAAAGATCTTACCCGATATGCCATAAGTTTAATACATGATATACCTGGACTTATTCTCTATGATGATATGAATGTAGAAGAGAAAGTATCTATTATTTCATTTAATATGGAAGGATTAAAGCATAATGAATTAGCAACCATACTTGCTCGTGAGGGAGGAATCGCCGTTAGAAATGGTTGCTTCTGTGCACAGCCTTATGTTCAAAGACTGCTTAAAATACCTGATGAAGATGTAGAAAAATATATGACTAATCAATCACTATCTCGCCCCGGTTTAGTCAGAATTAGTTTCGGTCTATATAATGATTATAATGAAATATATCTACTTGCATATCTTCTTAAAGAAATCAGTCAAAACTTAGATTTTTATAAAAATAAGTATAGAAATTCTCCTTTCTACTAAACCTAGTAGAAAGGAGGTTTTCTATGGAAATGAATACTGATAAAAAAATGAGTATACTTATGTTCAGCGGTGATTATGATAAAGCATTAGCAGCTCTTATATTAGCTAATACTGCAAAGGAGATAAATGTAGATGTCACAATGTTTTTTGCATTTTGGGGATTAATGCTTGTTAGAGATCCCAATAGTATCTCTGCTGAAGATAAAACTACATCAGAAAAAATGTTTGCAAACATGACTCCAAGACATATTGAAGAGTTACCTCTATCTAAAATGAACTTTGCAGGTATAGGAAAGAAAATGCTTTTGGGAATGATGGATGATAGTGATACTCCTAAATTATCTGATTTTCTCAATGGTGCATTAAAAAAAGGTGTAAATATGAAAGCATGTAAACTCTCTTGTGAAGTAATGGGCTTCAAAGAAGAGGAGCTTCTCAAAGAAGTTAGTATAGTTACAGCAGAAGACTATTTAGTAGAAGCTTTGAATTCTAATATTCAGCTTTTTATCTAAGGTATTACTATAGTGATAGAAAATACACAGAGGAACGGCAGACGGTGCAAAAATGGATACTTTTTCCAATGTAATAGCCGTAGTCTTTTATGCTATGAGTTGTTTAATGTTACCAAATAATATTCTATGTTTAGAAAATTGTGGGTTAACAGGTGACCTTTTACCTGTTAACCCCTTTATTATTTCTCTTATACTTACTATATTTATCACTCTTTTCATATCATAGGCTAAAAAGTCCAAAGAGGTATTTAGTAAATTTGTTAAAATTTGTAGAATATTGCAAAGAATTGTAATAATTTGCAATATTCATAAAATTGCAAAATTTACCTTGACTTCTAATAAATGTTTTAATATAATTCATATATACCATGGTATAATGCAAAAAAGTTAGAATGTCGTGTCATACTAGGGGGGTGAAAATATAATGAAAATGAAGCCGATTATTGAAGCTAGTTGGAATTTGCAAAATGAGTCAAATCAGGAGAGTTCACAAATGGGACCAATGGTAGGAATGGGTAATCAATGGTGCTGTGCTTGCTAAGCTTAGTAAGGTGGTTTAGCTTACTCTCTTACTGAATATTTGATTCGAAAAAAGCTAAGCTACATAACCCTTCTATCACAATAATCCAAAGTATTCAGTGATAGAAGGGTTTTTATCACAGATAACATCCCGCCAAACATTTTGCTTATTATGGTTTGCGGCAATGTGATTTGTTGGGAAATTATGTGTGCACCATAAACTTGGCGGAGATGATAGGTATTTGGCTTATATATACTTTGGACATCCCCAGCAAAGGTGGGACTTCATCAACACAACAATCAGCTTTAGGGAGGGAAAGCAATGAGATTAATTAAACACATGATATTTGTAGACATACACGATAACAAAAAACTGTTGATAAACTCTTTAACAGGCACTATGGACGAAATTGATGCCCCTATTTACGAAACATTGTCCAAGTGGCAGGCTTGTGAAGAAATTGTAACGGAGAATGATTTGGAGGCTGAGCTATTAAGCAATCTCCAATCCAGAGGATATCTGGTAAATAACTACGAAGAGGAAATAGCCAAAAAGAATGAAATTTTAAAGGTATTGCGCAACGATCACATTCAAAGGCAAAAAGACCAAAGATCTGTCGTCTTTGTTATGACTTATGACTGCAACTTCAGATGCCCTTATTGCTTTGAGGGTGATGCCTATCTTAAAAAAGAGGTCATAACTCCGGAACAAATTGATGCTGCCTTGAAACTTGCGGGTGAGGGCGTAGAGTCAATATGTCTTTTTGGAGGAGAGCCGTTGCTTCCAAAAACCAGACCTGCTTTGGAACATCTTTTTAATAAGGCCCCCGATAAAACATATCAAATTTTCACCAATGGGTATTATCTGATAGAATCCCTTGATTTACTTTTGTCTATAAATATTTCTCAAGTTTTAATCACTTTAGATGGCAGTGAAGAGTCTCACAATAGCAGGAGGGTCTTAGCTAACGGAAAGCCTACGTTCAAGAAAATTATGGATGGTATAGAGAAGTGTTTAGAAAGCGGGATAAATATCCGAATCAGAATGAACCTTGACAAAAACAATTGCAAGCAAGCAATTGATTTAAGAGAAAAGCTGCTTGACAGATTTTCAGGATATAAGGATAATTTATCGTTTGAATTAGCCACACTGCTTGGAAACTCTTATGATGAACGAATTGATATAATGACTGAAATATATCATTCGGATATAAAGCACTCCTTCGAGGATAGGGAAAGAATAAACGATTTTATAACTAAAAAAAATTCAATACTGGATCACTTAGTATATGGCAGAGCCATAAATCCTTTGTACTCCTATTGCTATGCTCACGTAGATGGCATGGCGTTTGACCCCTATGGCGATATTTATCCATGCTTGGGGTGTGTTGGCAAGGACCGCTTTTCTATAGGAAAGTATCATCCCTTAATTGAATTCAAGGAAAACTCAATACGCAACCGTAATATAGAAAAAATTCCCGAATGCAGGGATTGTACATATTCTCTTCTTTGCGGAGGAGGCTGTCCTTTGGGGTTAGATGGAAATGGTGATTTTTTCAAGCCTATGTGCTATTCCGTCAAAACTCTTTTGCATAAAGAACTCCCCTTATTTTATAAAGAAAGAGAAGAAGCTATGAAAAAAACCGAGGAAGCAGTAAATAGCACCTATTGATGGAACGGGAAATCGTCAACCCCAAAACCATAGATGCACACAAAAACGCTGTAATCCGTTGATACGACTGGATTTGCAGCGTTTTTTCTTATTCGATGAGCTTTATCCTTCAGAAGATCCCATTCTTTACATAGAGCCACAAATTGTTTAAATACTAAATTTATGGCCTCTTTATTATCTTTTCTAAAGTCCGATATTGATTTTAAATCTGTAGTTAATCTTCTTAGTAGTCACATTACTTCTATATTTATTCCTTCTGTATATCTAATACTACCACCATTTCTTATGATATCATGGATAAATTGCAGCATATTTAACCTAAATTATGTCAACCAATTGTTGGATTTTCTACACGGTCTGACGGTTCTCTTGTGTCTTTTTTCTTTTCTCTTTTATTATCTAGATATATCTTATATACTATAAATAAAAGATATTGTATTGGAGGTTTTTTATATGGATTTTCCGTTATTAAATGAATTGAAAGCTGCAAAGGAAATTATATGGTATAACGACAATTATATTAATTTTGATGAAGTTAAAGATGGACTACCTGTGTCCTTAGATGATGTACTTGAAGCAGAAAATAGACTTAAAAGATTTGCCCCATATATAAAAAAAGTATTTCCTGAGGTAATAGATGGAATTATCGAATCACCTATCTCTGAAATTGACAAGATGAAAGGTCGAATGGAAAATGAATATAATAAAAATATATATGGCAGGCTAATTCTCAAGAGGGATGATTTACTTCCCATAGCTGGTTCGATTAAAGCTCGAGGCGGTATATATGAAGTATTAAAACATGCAGAAACCTTGGCTATAGATAATGGCCTACTAAAGCTAGAAGATGATTATAGTATATTAGCCGATGATGATTTTAAGAAATTCTTCTCTACTTATACAATTCAAGTAGGCAGTACAGGCAACCTTGGACTAAGTATTGGTACAATCTCTGCCAAAGTAGGATTTAATGTAATAGTCCATATGTCTCAGGATGCTAAGCAGTGGAAGAAAGATTTACTTCGCTCTAAAGGAGTTAAAGTAGTTGAATATACATCAGATTATTCAAAGGCTGTGGAAGAAGGGAGAGCATTATCAGATAAAGATCCTAAATCTTATTTTATAGATGATGAAAATTCCAAGGATTTATTTATGGGGTATGCTGTCGGTGGCATGAGAACTAAAAGACAGCTTGAAGATATGGGAATTGTAATCAACAAGGATCATCCTCTTTTTGTATATCTTCCTTGCGGTGTAGGTGGAGGCCCTGGCGGTGTAGCTTATGGACTTAAACTTATGTATGGAGATAATGTAAGATGCTTCTTTGCAGAACCAACTCATTCACCTGCTATGCTATTGGGTTTGGCTTCTGGGCTTCATGATAAAATTTCCGTAGAAGATATTGGTCTAGATAATAAAACTGATGCAGATGGTTTAGCAGTGGGAAGACCTTCCTCTTTTGTAGGAAAAATCATGGACAAAACATTAACTGGTGCATTTACAATTGATGACTATAGGTTATATGACTTTCTAAAAGCACTATATGATGAGGAAAAAATATTCTTAGAGCCTTCTGCCCTTGCAGGATTTTTAGGACCTATATTTACTTCGGAAAAATATAAAAATGAAAATATAACTCATATGTGTTGGGGAACTGGTGGAAGTTTAGTACCAGAAGAAATAAGAAAACAATTAATTTAGTGCAAAGGCAGGTAGCGTCTATCGGTGTACAGACGTTTATCCTGTCTTTAGGTATATAAGTTCTCTATTTTACTGCCCCCTTCTAATTTACATGAAGAAGGTGTATAATAGAGAATAAAAGTTCTTGTGCATAATAAAAGAAAGTAGGAATTACTATGAAAAAAGCATTAAATTATATAATATTAGTAGGTCTTATAGTGCTTACCATATGGATTTTTGTTAGCAACAATGATTTCGATAATTTTTCTGAATTAATCAGTAGTGCAAATATCGTGCTTTTATTAATAGCAGTTTTATGTATGGTATTGTATTGGTTTTTTGAAGCCTATATAATCCATAGAATGAAAAAAACCTTAAATATTAAAAGTACCTATGGAGCATCTCTTAAACTTTGTATGATTGGTCAATATTATAGTGCAATTACTCCATTCTCCACTGGAGGTCAGCCTGTTCAAATATATTCATTGGTAAGTGATGGTGTACCTGTAGGTACTGCATCATCTTTATTTGTTAACAGGTTCTTGATATATCAATTGGTAGTTACTTTCTATTCATTATTTATGTTTATAATTAGATTTAACTTGCTTTATACTGAAGCTAAACTAGCACTACCTTTTGTAATAATAGGCTGTTTGGTTAATTTCATAATTTTAATTATGATATTTGGATTCTTACTAAATGAAAAATTTATTAGAAGTCTTTTAAGTAAATCTATTAAAATTTTACACAAATTTAAAATAATAAAAGACATAGAAAAATCTGAAGAAAAAATGAATAATACTTTATTAGATTATAAGACAAGCGTCGAAGAGATGAAAAAAGATAAGAAAACTACATTGGAATTGATTCTAGTGTCTATAGTACAGTTGACAATTGGTTTTTCTATTACTTTTTTTGTCTATTTAGCATTAGGTTTTGAAATGGGTCATTTCTTAGATATCATTGCTATTCAATCTTTACATTATATGGCAGTGTCTTTTATGCCTACTCCAGGAACTGCTGGTGCGGCAGAAGGTGGATTTTATATGTTATTTAAAGTCATATTCCCTAAAAAGATCCTATCCTTTGCCTTAATGCTATGGAGATTTATAGATTATTATTTGAGAGTTATGATAGCAGGATTAGTAACATTAATAGACTTTATATCTAGAAAGAAAAAAGTAAGCATTAATTAGACTTATAGATAAACCTCAAGGAGCTTTAACTTCTTGAGGTTTATTTTTATTACAATTAAATTTGTCCTAAGGCTCTTAATAAAATATCTGCAATAATTGCCGAACCTAGATAAGTTCCAATCATTACAAAAATTGCAAGAATTACAATTCTCCATCCTGTTTTTTTAAGAGAGTCTAAATTTTTACCAGTATAGATCCCTGCATATCCTAAAATCGGAGTGGCTAATGCTAAGAAATTAACTTTTGAAACTAGATTTGATATAGTTGCTGCTCCCGGTATTCCAGGTACTGTTAATAATGTAGATAAAGTTACAATATATGCTACACTAGGAATTTTGAGCGGTATTATCTTTGCTAGTACTATTCCTAACACTGCTATTGATACTAATATTAATACTCCTGGAATTGCTTCTATCATATTTACTTTATAACCAACATAATTTCCCACAACTGAGATTGCTGCTGTTATTAATAATATAATAACGGAATCCTTTAGTTTCATGTTAATTTCCCTCCTTAGTCACAGGAACTTCTGGCAGCTCTTTATACTTCATTTTATATACCTTCTTATATAACCATTCAGCCAAAGGTAATGCTAACCATAATGACATATATAAACCATCTAAGCCGGAGAGCATATTGCTTGCAGCTCCAAAAGCTGTAATCATTTCTTCCATTTCTGGAAACATAGCTACTAAGGAGCCTACTCCCGCTGTCATCATGCTCCCTGAACCTACTCCAGAAGCCATGGCTAAAGAATAAGGATGTAAGGAAGTATTTGCAGCAAGAAAACTTGCCATTAATCCAATAAATACTGTTCCGAAAACTGTCCCTACTATATAAACTCCTAATACTCCTTGTCCCTCTTCACTATCAAGTCCAAATTTATCTCCAACTAGAGCGACATTAGGTTCTCTAGCTATTGAATGAGCTCCACCTATAGCTTCTCTTTTTAGTCCCAATAACACTGCAATTGGCACTCCTAGTAAAACTGTTCCTATATTTCCGAACTCTTGCAAAATAAGAGCAGGACTAGCAGCTAATATTTTCGGCAAAGTAGGTCCAATATTTGTACCATATTTAGCCATTAAAAGCATCAGAGTTAAGCTTATTAAAGACCCTGCATCATCCATTTCTTTTTCTCTTGCAACATTTAAAAACTTGGGTGTCAATAGTACACCAAAAATCATAGCATACAGCATTGGTAATAATACAATTGTTCCAATTCCAATAGGAATATTTATGACGCCAATAAATTCAGAAATAACTACTAATCCTAAAACTAATAAATGCAGTTTTACATTCTTCATTATCTCACCTCATTTTTATTTTCATTGGCATATTTTATACCATGTAAAACCATGTTACTCATTACTGCTGAAGCAGTAATAACAGCTCTATCATCTCCATCAAATCTTGGATTGTGCCAAACATAATTCATATCCTTTTCTTTGTTACCTACTCCTAACCAAAAGAAAAATCCAGGAACTTTTTCAGTAAAAATGGAAAAGTCCTCTCCACCCATTGAAGGTATTGGATCAACAATTCCTTCCTCTCCTACTATTTCTTTTGTTGCATCATATGCCAATTTTGTTAGTTCATCATCATTAAATACAGCTGGTAAGTCAAAAATATACTCTAATTCAACATCTACCATATAAGCCTTTGCAGTGTACTCTAATACTTCCTTTATCCTTTTTGGTAACATTTGTCTTACTTGTAGATCAAAACTTCTTACAGTGCCTGACATCTCCACGAGTTCCGAAATGACATTGTTAGCAGTTCCAGAATTAAATGTCCCTATGGAAATAACTGCTGAATCTAAAGGACTTACATTACGACTAACTATTGTTTGCAAGTTCATTAACATAGCTGACGCTGCTATAATAGGGTCCCTTGTAGCATTGGGTATTGCACCATGACCTCCCTTCCCTTTCACTTTTATTCTTATAGTGTCAACTGCTGCCATTAATCCGTCCTTTTTAATTGCAATTTTCCCCCATGGTATCTCTGGATTATTATGGAGTCCAAATATCAAATCCGCTTTATAATCTGTAAATAGCCCCTTTTCAACCATTACTTTTGCTCCCTTATTTATTTCTTCAGCTGGTTGAAATACAAACATTACATTTCCATTTAATTTATTCTTAATATCAGATAAGATTATTGCAGCACCTATTACAGATGAGGCATGAAAATCATGACCGCAGGCATGCATTACTCCATCTATTTTGGATTTATAGGGAACATCATTCAGTTCTTGAATCGGAAGAGCATCAATATCTCCTCTTAATGCTATTGTAGGTCCTTCTTCTTTTCCTTTTAATAAGCCTACAACACCAGTTTCCATCCCTAAATCCATTATTTCAATGCCTAATGAAATTAATTTTTCTTTAATTTTTTCAGTAGTCCTATACTCTTTGAAACTTAGTTCTGGGTACATATGAAGATCTCTTCTAAATTCAATTACTTCCTCCTCATATAATTTTTTCAATTCTTCCAACTTTAACATAATAGTCCTCCTTCTTTTATCACCCTATTTCCCAAAACCCATATCTTTTTGAACAAGTAATACAAATCTTATAAACTATAGTTGAAGTTGTTAAAAATATCTTTCATATAATGGAAATCTTTGACTTATACCTAATACTTCATTTCTTATTTCATTGAGTACATCCTCATTGTCTATGCTGTTTGCAACTTTATTTATTATTGACCCTATTTCTTTAATATCCTGCTCTTTCATACCTTTTATTGTCATGGCTGTAGTTCCAATCCTAACTCCACTAGTGACCATTGGTTTTTCGGGGTCAAAAGGTATCATGTTTTTATTTACAGTGATCCCTACATAATCCAAGGCTTTTTCCAATTGTTTACCTGTCAGCTTCTTTGGTCTTAAGTCAACTAATAATAAATGTGTATCTGTACCTCCAGATACAATCCTAAATCCATATTCCGATAATGCAGCTCCCAAGACTTGAGCATTTTTTACAACTTGCTTCATTAAATTTGCAAATTCTTCTGTAGAGGCACGCTTAAAGGTATATGCTTTTGCCCCCATTGTGTGAAGATGAGGAGAACCTTGGGAACCCGGAAACATTGCCTTATCAATTGCCTTAGCATATTCTTCTTTGCATAATATAAACCCGCCTCTTGCACCACATAAGGTTTTAGTAGTAGTGGAGGTAACAAAGTCTGCATACTTCATAGGATTAGGATATATCTTAGCTGCCACAAGTCCTGCTACATGGGCCATATCTGCCATGAAATATGCTCCAACAGATTTGGCTATTTCGGAAATCTTTTTGAAATCAATAATCCTTGGATAAGCACTTCCCCCTGTAACTATGAGTTTTGGTTTATATTCTCTTGCAAGCTTTTCAATTTCATCATAATCAATTAATTCTGTTTCCTTATCAAGTCCATAGGCAATAAAGTTGTATATCTTTCCTGAAAAGTTTACCTTATTGCCATGGGTCAAATGTCCGCCTTGATCTAATCTCAATCCTAATACAGTATCTCCTGGTTCTAATATTGCAGAATAAACAGTTTGATTTGCTTGTGAACCTGAATGTGCTTGTATATTAGCATGTCCAGATTCATAAAGCTGTTTTGCTCTAGATATTCCTAAATTCTCCACTTTATCTATTACATGACATCCTGCATGATATCTTTTTCCCGGAAAACCTTCTGTAGTCTTATTCGTCAAAATACTACCTTGCAGCTCTAGAACCTCTGTAGGAACATAGCTTTCAGATGCTATCATTTCGATTCCCGTTCTTTGACGATTTAATTCTTCCTTTACCATTTGAAATAATATGGAATCTGTTGCTTTTAAAGTATCTAACATAATTAGTCTCTCCTTTTCATAGTTGTTATGGTATATTATTTCAAATATTCAAATAATTTTAAATTAACTAAATCACTATTTAATTGAACTAAATCATCTATTAACAAAACAGTAGCCTAAAGCTACTGCTTATAATTTTTAGGTGTATTTCCCGTTATAATTTTAAAGGTTTTATAAAAATAATTTAGATTATTAAAGCCTACTTGTGTTGCTATCTCCTTAATAGGAAGTTTTTCATTGTACATTAATTCTATAGCTTTATCAATTCTAAATTTATTTAAATACTTTATAAAAGTCATATGAAAATATCTATTAAACAATCTATTAATTTGATTTACACTAATATGAAAATCCTTAGCACATTGATTTAATTGAATATCATTTCTATAATTAATATTTATATATTGAAGAATATCATTTAACAATGGATTATCGGTGAATTTATATCCTATAACTCTAGCAATAGATTCCTTCAAGCTGTTAGCCTCTATAGGTTTTAATAATATGTCCTTTGCTCCTAATCTCAGCGAGGACTGGGCATATTCAAAATAACTAAATGCTGTGACCACAATAAATGTTATCGGTTCAATATAATGATTCTTTATATAGTCCATAACATCTATTCCATCACTACCTGGCATTTCTATATCCAAAAAAACTACTTCTGGCTTTAAATCAAAGATTAGTTCTATAGCTTCTCTCCCGTTTTCAGCTTCTCCCATCACTTCTAAGGGTATATTATTTTTGCTTATTAAAAGTTTTAATAAATCTCTAGCTAATATTTCATCGTCTACAATCAATGTTTTAATCATAATTCCTCCTTAATAGCTGGAATTACTATTATGACTTGAGTGCCAGCATTCTTCTTACTTGAAATTTTAAATTCAAAATTATTATGATGAAGTAATTCTAGTTTTCTATATATCATCATTAGACCACTAATAATAAAATTCTCTGTCTGTCCTTTAATCATATTATTAAGTTTTTCAATTTCATCTTCTTCTAATCCAGTTCCATTATCTAGTACTTGAATATAAATTTTATCCTGATTCTTTCTACAGCTAATTTGGATGCTTAGGTTGTCCATTTTATTTTTAAAACCATGGACAAAAGAATTTTCAATTATTGGCTGAATGAAATTAAAGGGAATTCTTGCCGATTTGGCATTTTCAGAAATATTAATATTTACACTAAGTCTTTCACCATATCTTAATTTTTGCAGCTCTAGATAATCCATAATAAATAAAATCTCATCATTTAATGTGGCAATAGAGTTGCTTGACTTCAGTGAATATCTAAAAATTTTTGATAATCTAATTATTGATTCATAAGTCTTTATGCTATCTTCTTTTATAGCAAGACTAGCAATTGCATTTAATGTATTAAAAAGAAAATGATTATTAATCTGTATACTCAAAACCTGTTCTTTTGTAGATCTTAAGCTCTCCTCCAATAGAAGTTCATTTTTAGCAATATCTTTAATTATCTCTTCTTTCTTATATAATTCCATCTCAGTATTTTCTAATAGATAATAATATGAAATGTTCTTACTCAAGGTCTTTATATGCTGCAAAATAGCCATGATACGTCCTTGATGAACTATCTGAATTTTACGATACAATGCATAATCTAAGTCTAATTCATCTTTAAATTCTACATAACTTTCATCATATATTCTAATATGTCCTCCTTTTATAGTACCAACCAAACTATTGTTTATAATAATTGGCATAACAAATACTCTTAATCCATATTGACAAACAAAAGCAAATGGATCTTTATAATGGGGAGGCATATATTCATCATAAATATTATATAGATGGCAATTCCTTACATCTTTATGTACATTGCATTTTTTTATACAAAATTCGGGATAGTTATGAGAAATAATAACCGGTTCATTTTTTCTGTCAAATATGGATAATGGAATTCCTAATATATCAATAGCCTCATCATATAGATGTTTAATCTTATCATTTAATACTATTGTATCCTCAAAATTTTCTTTATGCACCTCCCCGCTATTCAATATATCATTTAGGGGATTGCGTTGGTTATAATATACTGGAATTGATATCAGTAATTCTTTAATTGGTTCTTCACCCGCATTTATTGCCTCATGTACTGAACCTGCATCTATATGAAATAAAGACCCCGGCTCCTTAATACTTAACTCCTTACCAATAAGCTGTTCTCCTTGTCCAGATAAAACATATAATAATTGTTCATCTCCATAGTGAATATGCTCCTTTTGTCTTTTTCCCGGTAATATGGTACTAATGCCTATATGCATTATATTAGTAGAGTTCTTAGTATCAGGCTCATAAATCCACTCTATATTGCCCCAATCAAAATATTGTATATGACTCATTATCTTCACCCCTAAAACTATTGATAATAAAAATATGATATTGATTTTAGAATATTGAAATTATTCTATGTTCAGTTTACTATACCTAAGTAGAAAAGTAAACCAATGAAGTCAACCTTAAAATGCTATGTTTCTACTTCAAAGCAACATTATTATAAATATCAAAGCAATAAAAATAAGTTAAGATTTTGATAAGAATATCAAAATCTTAACTTATTTTTATTTATTTATTTTATTGTTAATTTCTTTTTTGGTTGGTTAGTTTTAGTTTTAAAAATAACTGTTGTTAGTAAAAAAAAGTATATATACCGTTTGCACAAAACATTTTATAGAATCTAGAAAACAGATTATGCCAACCATTTAATTTTAGTCTATTTTTATTTCATTATCATCCCTATCAAATATATACCAAGTCTCATATCCATCGATATTATCTGGTTCTTCATTCGATACTTTTGTTTTGTTATATTTACTATAAATTATATAATCATAACCATCCTTTTTATCCTCTCCTATATGAATCCTTAATTTGAATCCACTAGGTCTGCTGCCATTCCAATATTCATCTCCAATTTTTTGCATAAAATCAATACCTATTATTGTTTGAAATTCATTTATTAGATATTGGAAATCTCCTTTTTCTAAGTCTCCTTTATAATTAATATCTGCATAAAGAGTAGGTCTTTTAAATCTAAATTCTAAATTTGCTATTTTTTCGTTAGAACCCATAATTGTTTTGGTAAATTCTTTGGTTTCATCAATGCTAACAGTTTTATAAGGACTGCATCCTGCTAGTATTGTTATAAACATTAGGATAACAGTTAGAGAATAAATTTTTATTTTATTTTTATAGACATATGTTAAAATATATAATTTCACCACCTAAATTATTATCATATATTTCATCTAAACTGTAAGATTTTCTTTTTTCCCAGGTTGATATAGCTATATTCCTATCTCCATGAACTCCATTTTGGAGGTATTTAGTTATAGTAACTCAATGCCAGTTTAGTCTAGATACTACTATATTATAATATTGTATTAGATAAATATGGCATAAATTCTTACCTCTTTGTTATTTATTGCATAGCAACTTTTATTTAACACAGGTTCAGAGTTTATGCCCTATTCATTTTTGGTAATATTACCAATTATTATTTTATTTTCATAGAATTAGAGTTATTCACTTTATTATTAACTAATTAATCTTAACTAATTTAAATTACCACTTATTAATTAGGTCTAGTTGTACCTGCATCACCTCCACAAGAGCTAACTGTAGGATATTCTGGTTTTCCTTGATAACCTGAATATCTCTTAGCTTCTGGTCTAGCAGTACCTGAATCTGCTCCAGCAAACACCCCCATGGATAGATTAAATAATAAAAACATCAATACAACTACACTTATTAATTTCCTTCTCTTCATATGCTCTCTCCTCCTTGATATTTTATTATATTATCGATTAGTTTTTCAAACCTATCGTACTCTTGGTTATCAACATATGTCTTCAAACATTTAAAGACTGCCAATGAACCATCATTAAATTTCATGCCAGATATAATATCGTCATTATACTGTTCTATTATTTGGCCAATATCCTGAACCTTCGTTTTTGTATTTAATTCTATCAAAGATATGATATTTTTAGAGATATAATTATATTGAACATTCTTCTTTGCATATTCTAAGGATTCTTTATAATACTTTTCTGCTTGTTCAAGCTCTCCTAAATTTTCATACGAAAC
This sequence comes from uncultured Tissierella sp., assembly GCF_902479755.1. Lineage (NCBI taxonomy): Bacteria > Bacillati > Bacillota > Tissierellia > Tissierellales > Tissierellaceae > Tissierella > uncultured Tissierella sp. The sequence continues at coordinate 43,075 of NZ_CABSQO010000028.1, forward strand.
AGCTAACTGGTTACAAATTTTACAATAGAATTCTCCATCCTTATCTAATTCACCAATATCTTTTAATATTATATCCAAATATTTATAGGCACGCTTTTCATCATTTAATTTTGTATAAGCTTCAGCTATATTTCCATATATTATATATTTATGATCACTATATCCAGTAAAAGTTAAAACTTGAAGTGCTTTATTATAGCTACTTAAAGATGCTTCATATTCTCCCATTTCAAAATAACATAAACCTTGTAGGTTATATGCCATTCTCCACAAATCATATTCTTTTCTCTCAGAATGTCTCAACAAATCTGAAATCACTTCTAAAGAAGGAGAATACATCTTTAATCTATAATAAGCCAAAGCATAGTTATAATATAGATAGGTTAAATATTTTTCTGGGATATCGTCAATATTCACAAGAGCTTTTTGATATATTGTGATTGCATCCTGACATTTTCCTCTATCAATATAGTTATTGGCTAGCTTTATCATTATTCTATAATTTAGCTTTCTCTTAGGATATCTAGTTGTCAGCTCCCAAGCTTTAGACATATATTCATATTCCTTTTCATAATCTCTAGAATTAAAATATATATCTCCTATGAGCTCGTACGCCTTAATCTTTTTGTCCATAAGATCATATTCATTTAGGAGAAACTCTAAATCATCTATATCATCTACATCAATAACATAATCCTTATCATTTTTATGCTTGTCCAACTCTGCAATATATGCTTCCACTTCTTCTTTTGCATCATATCTTCGTGGATTAAGCAGGTCCTCAGGCTCCATGATTAAGTCCATATTTCTTTCTTCTAGGATATTATTTATTTTCTTACATATTAATTGTGCATTATCTATCTTTAGGGGAATTTTACCAGACTCTATTAAGCTTATTAAGTTGCTAGTGCTATCTTCTCCTGTAATTTCTGATTGGCTTATATTTAATGTCTCTCTTATTCTTCTTAGAACTCCCCTAAAATTAGTCTCTGAGATTGCAATATCCAAACACATCACCCCTATCTAATATTTAACTTCTGGTGTTTGATATGGAAAGTTAGAACTATCTAAGGGAATAACTCTTCAATATAAAGAAACCCTTCTTATTTCATATACCTAATTCTATAATTTGAAATTATTATAGCTAGTATACACCATAAGTTATTTATTGAATCAACAATATGATTGTTAAGTTCATTAAATCATATTGTAACTTCTAGGGTCAACGTTTTTGTTTTTACAATTTTCGATACTTAGTGTCGTATTTTATCGAAAACTATCTTCATAATTCTATGATTATTAGATTATAAATGTGTTTTTTAAAACATTTATCTTGTGAAAATATTTGAATATTTAATGACATCTTTTGTCTAATTATTTTGATATAATTAGAATAAAAAAACCTATAAATATAGATTTTTTTAGTATCTATACTATAGGTTTGATTTTAAAATATTCTACAGTTTTTATATAAGCTTATTATATCTTTATTTTTTCTAAAATTCCTTACCTTTATATATACCTTTTGAAATCTGTAGAGAAATCAAATACATTATTATCCCAACACCAGCAAACAGAAGAATGAGTATTTTCCAATCCATGTTTATTATATTTTGAAATATCTCTGCATTTTCAAATTTTCTACCAAATCTACTTATTATATTGGGCAATAAAATAAGTATGATATAGAAGATTTGATTAAATGCTTGGGCTTTTCCTACATTATAATAATGAAATGGCAAGTATATGGAGAAAAATATCAAAGATAATCCCAATATAAATAATACATCCCATATAGTTGCAGGATTCCCTACTATTGTGGTACTAAATATAATCTTAGATATATTAGAGGATAAAAAGACAATTCCAGTTATAAATAAAATATATAGTCCCATAGATATATATTTTGATTTTACAATATCATATCTATCTACTGGAAATGAATTTAACATCATATCTGCCTTTCCTTTTACATCGTATTGAGTGGAAAACATTGAAACCACATATACCATTATAAACATAGCAAATCCATATACAAGCTTAGATTTATATACATGGTCGATACTCACTCCAACATATCCAAAGAATAGTCCTCCACATAGTATAAATAGGTTTATAAATCTTAATAATCGTATATCCTTAATTACAAGCTGTTTCATTGATATCCCCCCTATGCAAAGTCCCTTGTTTCATATAACCATAAAGATATTCCTATGGATAAGAAATATACTATAGCTGCTATAGCTGGTAATCCTAATCCATTTAATATGTTCTGAAATTTATAAGATGTTACAATAACAAAATTCATGATAAATATATATACAAATATATTTGCAATACTAGCTATTTTAGGCGGCAATCTAAAAAGAGCTGGCAGTGATATAGATAGCGACAACAATACTATTGGTAAAGTAGATCCTATTAAAGAAAGATTGAAAGTATCCACATCTATAAATCCTAATAGATTGATTATCCACAAATAACCCCCAGTAATAACAAAACCAACTACATAATTTACAAATATAGATAAATACCTGCTAATAACTATATCCCTTTTCTTAATAGGCAAAGATTGCAATAGTATATGAGGTTTTGTCTGCACCTCATAACCAAAAGGTATGGTTGTTAGCATATATACGAATGTATAAATCATTAGATTAACTACAAATTCATTATCTGTTCCCATTGTAAATAAAATAAATGGTACATATAATATTATTAAAATCCAAGATTGTTTATTGGAAAAGGTTAACAAGAAATCTTTTTTAATTAAGTTTAACATCTTCCTGCCTCCTTACACTATAAACCATTATATCTTCAAGTGTTGGTTTTTCAATTAATATCTCACTGCCAAATAACTTCTTTAGCCTTTGAGGATTTTCTGCTAATCCTTCAAAACCTACATTAGTTTCCCTAAGTCCTATGAACTCTTTTCTTGTATCTCTGTCTAATAAATTTTTCCCACCCTTTATCACTCCATAGGATTCTAAAATTTCATCCTTCGATTTTGAAAATACTATTTTACCTTTATTAATAAATGTTATATAATCCGCTATTTTTTCAAGATCTGTCGTTATATGGGTAGAAAAGAATATAGATTTTTTTTCATCTTGTATAATACTATATAATACATCTAAGATTTCAGATCTAAATATTGGGTCAAGTCCTGATGTAGGTTCATCCATTATTATCAAATCTGCATTGTGAGATAAAGCTATTGCCAAAGAAAACTTCATCTTCATACCTTTAGATAATTTTTTTATCTTTTGGTTAAGGTCTAAATCAAAATCCTTTATATATTTATTAAACAACTTTTCATCCCATTTTTTATAAAAAGGTGATATTATATTCTTCATCTGTCTTATGGTCAAATCCTCATAAAAATAAGATTCATCATATACAAAACCAATCCTATTCTTAATTTCTTTTTCGAACTGTATATGGTCTTTGCCAAATACTTTTATCTCTCCAGAATCCTTTTTTAGCAAATTCATTATGAGTTTTATAGTCGTACTTTTTCCTGCACCATTTGGTCCAATAAATCCCATTATATATCCTGGTTCTAATTTAAATGATACATTGTCTAGCTTGAATTTATTAAAATCTTTAGTTAAGTTTTTTATCTCTAACATATTTAAACCTCCTCAAATAGAATCTTAAGCATTTCGTTTACTTCAGTGTACTTTAATCCTAGCAATCTAGATTCTTCCACTACTTCAGCTAATTTTTCTTCTATTATTTTTAATTTTTTTTCTTTCATTAGCTCTTTATTTTGCATAGCTACAAAAGAGCCTTTTCCTTGCATAGTTTCTATAAATCCTTCCTTTTCTAATTCTTCATAAGCTCTCTTAGTTGTAATAACAGATATCTGAAGATCCTTTGCTAGACCTCTTATGGAAGGTAATGCTTCTCCTTCTCCTAGCTCTCCCTTTATTATCATACCTTTTATCTGATTAGCTATCTGCTCATATATTGCTTCATTAGAAGAATTAGATACGATTATTCTCATAACGTCCCTCCTTATATAACTGTTATCTTCGTATATACTGTATATGTCATATATATACAGTATATGTCTATATTATTCTTTTGTCAATATTTTTTTTAATGATGATTTAAATAATATTTATAACGCATATTTATAAGATATAAATACTATATTTACAGATTGATTTATTATATGGTGCAGTAAAGTTTTTTTATATCCCGTTATAGTAATGGGTATATTAATGATGAGAATTTATTTATATATTAATATATCCTAATATAAAATTATTTAATGAATTAACCTATCAAGGGGGACTTATATATGAAAAAAGTACTAATATTTACTGCCTCCATAGGAGGCGGTCATAATGAGGCAGCCTCATGCCTAGAAAAAGAATTTACTCAACATGATTTTATAGTTAAAAAAGTAGATGCATTATTAGCTATAAGTAAAAGCTTCGATTCTTTTATCTCTGGTTCATGTAAAATTATAGTTAATAATTTCCCTAAATTATATGGAAATCTATATGATATCAGCAATAAAGAAAAAACTAATAAATTGCTTAATATATCTTTAGCTAAAATTGCTAAGGAGAAAATTTATAATATGATATTAGAAGAAAATCCAGATTTGATTATTTCAACTCACTCATTTGTCATAAGTATGGTAGGACATTTGAAGGAAAAGAACCTTATCAATATACCTTTTATTTCTGTAGTAACAGACTATGAGGCACATAAAATTTATGTAAATGATAATGTAGATGCATATATTGTTGCTAGTGAACATACAGGAAAAACCTTATTAGCTCAAGGCGTATCTAAGGATAGAATATTCCCTTATGGCATACCAATCAAAGCCGAATTTTTAGATAAGTGTAATATCGCCCCTATAAATAAAAAGCCTTTCCAGATATTATTGATGGCAGGAAGCTTAGGTCTAAAAAGTATGACAAAGGTATTAGATAATATAATAACTCTAGACGGTGATTATCATATTGTGGCTGTTTGTGGAAATAATAAAAAATTAAAACTTTCTATAGAAACAGAATATACTAACCTAATTAAAAGCAATAAAATTACTCTTTATGGATTTACTACTAATATACCATCTATCATGGAAAATTCAGATATACTCATAACAAAACCAGGAGGTTTAACTGTATCAGAAGCAATAGCCAAAAGACTGCCCATGATTATTCCATATTATATTCCCGGTCAAGAAAAAGAAAACTTAGATTTCTTGGTAAAAAATGGTATGGGCATATATGTATATCAGATAAAGGAAATTAAAAGCCTAATAGAATATATTATGAAAAATCCATCTGTTATTAATAGCATGAAAAAAAACATGGAGAAAATGGGTAATGGATTCTGCCCTAATAATGTTGTTTATCTTAGTGAAAATTTAATCAATGATTGTACTTTAAATAGATGAAATTGGCCTAGCATAAAGGTCTTTGACATATATTAATTTTTAATAAGAGATAACTTAATTTTAAAAGCCTAAGAAAAAAAGTGAAGAAACACACAAGGTGGGTTCAATATATGAAAAAGATAATAAATTACATTTTATTAATAGTTTCTCTAGGATTAACTTATTGGATCTTCTTTTATAAAAATGATTTCTCTAATTTTCCTCAATTAATAGGTAAAACCAATAAATTTTATCTCTCCTTAGGCTTTTTATGCATAATATTATACTGGATATTTGATGCATATATAATTTATAAAATAAGAAAGGTACTGGATATTGAAGGTAGCTTTAAATCATCTTTTATAATTACTATGATCGGTCAATATTATGGTGCAATTACACCATTTTCCAGTGGAAGTCAACCTGCACAAATCTATTTATTAATAAATAATGGTTTCCCAGTGGGAACTGTATCTTCATTAATGATAATCAGATTTTTAATTTATCAACTTGTAATTACATTCTACTCAATATCCATGTTTATAATTAATTTTAATTTTCTACTAAATAAAGTAAAATTTGCTATACCTTTTATAGCAATTGGCTGCTTATTAAACCTTTTTATATTATTAATGATAATAGGATTTTTCCGTAATGAAAAATTGATAAAAAAAGTATCTTCCAAAGTTTTTGCTATTGGTCATAAACTAAAACTAATAAAAGATATTAGAAAATTAGAAAATAAAATAGATAAGGGTCTTGTGGACTATACAGTTAGTATAAATCATATGAAGGAAGACAAGAGAATTACTTTACTTTTAATTTTAACTAGTTTTTTACAGCTAACATTTTACTTTTCAATAACTTACTTTGTATATTTAGCTATTGGGCTTATAGGATTTTCTTTTTTAGATATAATTGGAATCCAATCTCTGCATTATACGGCAGTCTCTTTCATACCTACACCTGGCACTGTAGGTGCTGCAGAAGGTGGATTTTATATATTATATAATACCATATTTCCTAGAGAAATCTTAGTATTTGCAATGATACTATGGCGATTTATAAGCTATTATTTTGTAATAATTATGAGTGGAATAGTTACATTGGCCAATTTTATCCACAAAAGAAAAAGAAATCAAGATAAGTATAACTAATCATAATATCTTTTGTAAACCTCTGTATATTTTCCTGTTGACAATTGACTAAAATTAATTTATTATACTATTGTAAACTATTTTTATATAATTGGTTGACAATAGGAGGTAATAAAATGAAATTATCTACAAGACAAATGACTCTAGTTGCTATGTTTACAGGACTTACCACTGTAGGAGCTTTTATTAGTATTCCTTTAGGTGAAGTACCTATAACCTTGCAGACTCTATTTGTTATTTTATCTGGTCTTATTTTGGGTCCTAAATTAGGTGCTCTATCTCAAATAGTCTACATATTCTTGGGTTTAGTAGGTGTACCCATATTTGCAGAATTTACTGGTGGAGTTCAAGCTATAATGAAGCCTAGCTTTGGATTTATTATTGGATTTATTTTTGCAGCTTATATTGTTGGAAAGATTGCCCATTCTGGGGAGAAAGTATCTTCTAAGAATATTTGGATTGCATCTTTAGTTGGAATCATAGTTATATATTTATTTGGTCTGCCTTATATGTATTACATACTAAACATTGTAATGGCAAAAGGTTTATCTTTCAATACGATTATGAAAATAGGATGTCTTATTTTCTTACCTGGAGATTTTCTAAAACTTATAGTAGCTTCAGTTGTTGCAGCTAAGACTTTACCAATATTAAATAAAGCAGGGTTATCTGTAAATTAAGATAACCCTGTTTTTTATTAATTTATTTGAATATCTGATTTGTTTGGCATCAACATTCCCAAAACAGCTCCCAATATTGCTGGAACTAGCCATGATAATCCCCATGAAGCTAAAGGCAAATATTCCACTACATGGGTAAAATATGTCCATATTTTAAATCTATATAATAATTCTAGTGTACTTACTATTAAAGTTGCACATATCGCATGTCTATAAATATTCTTATTTGGCTTGTCACCTAAAATTATAGTTAATAAAATCATGACTATTACAACTGGATACATGAATACAAGTATTGGTTCTGAGAAAGCAATTATAGATTCTACTCCTCTTATGGACATAATGGCACTAAATATAGTAGTTGCTATTACTATAGCCTCATATTTTAGTTTTCCATTACTTATCTTATTGAAATATTGTCCCACTGTGGCAGTAAGTCCTATAGTAGTAGTTAAACAAGCTAAAGACACTACTATTCCAAGACCTATTTTACCAAAACTTTCTAAAGAATTATTTGCTATATTTACTATCAAATCTACCTTCTCTATATCCTTTGAAAATAATGAGCCTCCAGTAGCTCCTAAGTACCCCAATCCTCCATAAACAATAGTTAATCCTATCACTGCTACTAAACCAGCTTTTCTAGTCATGTTCATTTGCTCTTTCTCATCATCATATCCATTTTGAATTAAGGAGGTAGTTATTATTCCGCCAAATAGTATGGAGGCTAAAGCGTCCATGGTTTGATATCCGCTAATAAATCCCTCAGAAAAAGGTCTTGCAAAGCTTTCTGCTACAGGTACACCCATAGGATCAAAAAGACCCTTGATTATAATTAGACCTAATAATATAAGTAAGGCTGGTGTTAAAATCTTTCCTATCTTATCAATTACTTCATTGGGCTTTATAACTAATAATAAGGTTATCCCAAAATAAAGTATAGAAAATATTGTAGAATTGCCATTAGGCATAATGGGTAAAACTCCTATTTCAAAAGCAGTCGCTCCAGTCCTCGGAATTGCTAATAAGGGACCTATAGCCAAAACAACTGTTATTCCCAGAAATTTACTAAATAAGGGTGAAACTCTTCTTCCTAGTTTATCTACATCTCCTCCAGCTTTAGCAGAAGCTATTATTCCCAAAAGAGGCAATCCAATCCCTGTAATAAAAAAACCAAACATAGACCAATTCCATTTTTGGCCTGCCAGCAGCCCTAAAAATGGAGGAAAAATTAAGTTTCCTGCTCCAAAAAACATGGAAAACAAAGCTGCTCCTAAAATAAATGCATCATTTTTCTTTTTCTTCACAACAACACCTCTCTATATTTTAAAAATTATTTAAATTGTACCATAAGTCTGAAAATTGTTCAACTATTCTTATAAATTTAGTGTTGTTATATATATCCTTCTAATCCTCTAATAGATATTTCTCCTGAATAAATATTTTCAACAACTCCACCATCAAATTCTACGACCAAATGCCCTTCTTCATTTATGTCTAATGCCTTTCCTACTCTTACTTCATCTCCTCTGATTATTCTAATGTCTTTACCTATTAATGCAGAATTTGCTTTACATATATCTATTGCTTCAGATATAGAGTCTTTATCTATAAAGTCTTTATATATTTTCTCAAACTCATTAAGAATATTGGCAAATAATTCTTTTCTATCTATTTCTTTGTCTTCAATTATCTTAATAGATGTAGCTTTATCTTTTAACTCTTCAGGTATATCACTTTCATCAAGATTAACATTTATACCTATCCCCATAATTACATAATTAATCATATTTAATTCAGCACTCATCTCTGTCAATATCCCACAAATCTTTTTTCCATCTATTAATACATCATTTGGCCACTTTATCTGAGATTTTATATTCATATTAGATAAGGCTTTATATACTGTTGCTGCACCTAATAAGGTTATCTTAGCTACCTTCATTGGATCTACTTTAGGTTTTAGAATTATACTCATCCATATACCCTTTCCCTTTGGAGATATCCAATGTCTTCCTAATCTGCCTTTTCCTTCTTCTTGTTGCTCCGCCACTATAACAGTACCTTCTTTTTCCCCAAAAGCTATTTCCTTGGCTTTTCTATTTGTAGAATTTATCGAATTAAAATAGTATATATTTCTTCCTATAAAATCAGTATCTAAATATTCTGCCACTTCTTCATATGTGAGTATATCTGGAAAAGACATTATTCTATAACCTTTTCTAGGAATAGATTCTATAATATATCCATCTTCCTTCAACATATTTATGTATTTCCATATGGCAGCACGAGTCATATGAAACTCCTTAGACATTTCTTCTCCAGATATAAAATCTTCACTGTCCTTTAGTATCTTTAGAATTTTATTTTTCAATTTATCACCACCTAAAATATAGTGAATAATTAATAGATAATAGTGAATAGTTAAAAGACAACAAGCTTTTACTTAAAACTATTCACTATTCACCATTCACTTTTCACTATTTATATCTTCAATACATCCTTCATGCTATATAGTCTTGGTTCTTTTCCAATAATAAATTTAGCTGCTTCTATGGCACCACTAGCAAAGACTTTTCTATCATAAGCCTCGTGAACAATTTTTATGGATTCTAATTCATTTATAAAGTTTGCTTCATGGTATCCAACTATATTTCCACCTCTTATGGCATGAATACCTATCTCACCTTTTTCCCTCGGACATTCACCAAGTCTTCCATATTGGTGAGGCCTCACTTCTCCTAGACCTCTTTCTATAGATTCTACTATGGTTACGGCACTACCTGATGGTGCATCTTTTTTTCTATTATGATGTGCTTCTATTATTTCAATATCAGTCTTATCTCCTAATATTGCAGCAGTTTGCTCCACCAATGCAAATAAAAGATTCATTCCTAATGACATATTAGTTGCATGAAGAATTGGAATTTTAGTAGAGGCTCTCTTTATCTTTTGATTTTGTTCTTCACTATATCCTGTAGTACCTATTATAATTGGTAATCTTCTATCTAATCCAATTTGAAGTACCCTATCTAATGAGGATTCATGAGTAAAGTCTAGCATTACATCAAATTTAATATCATCTGCTGGCATAGGAATCGTCCTACATAAACCATATACATTAGTCCAATAAGAATCCTGTATTGCTAATTCTTTAATTGCTTTCCCCATTTTGCCATTTATCCCATTGATTAATAAATTCATATTAACCTCCTAAATGATATTTAATTTCCTCATTTCTTCTGCTAGTTTATTTCTATTTATTTCCTCCATAGGTGTTAAAGGTAATCTTAGTTCATTCTCAATATAATTCATTTCTACTAAAGCTGCTTTAACCGGTATAGGATTTACTTCACAGAATAATAAATCTATGAATCTCTTATATTTTAACTGAAGCCTTAATGCTTCTTCCACATCCCCATTCATGAATGCTTCACACATATGCTGAATTTCTTTAGGGATAACATTAGATGCTACAGAAATAACTCCATGACCACCGCAGGCATATATAGGTATTACCTGATCATCATTTCCTGAGTAAATCATAAAATCTTCTGGAACTAATCTTTTTATCTCTAGTATCTGTGAAATATTGCCACTAGCTTCTTTAACTCCTATAACATTTTCCACCTTTGACATTGCTACAACCACATCTGGAGGTATATTCACTGCTGTTCTGCCAGGTACATTATATAATATAACTGGTAACTTTGTAGCATTAGCTACTGCTGTAAAATGGGCTATCATCCCTTTATTCGTACATTTATTATAATAAGGCGTAACAATTAGTATTCCATCAGCACCTAATTCTTCTGCCTGTTTAGTATATTTAACTGCAACATCAGTACAATTAGAACCAGTACCTACTATAATTGGAATCCTCTTAGCATTTTTTTCTATTGCTGTACGAATAACTTCTTCCCTTTCTTCATAGCTAAGTGTTGAAGCCTCACCTGTTGTACCTAATACTATTAAAGCTTGGGTTCCGTTTTCAATTTGAAAGTCAATTAGTCTTTCATAGCCATCCTTATCAAATTTTCCATTCTTAAATGGGGTAACTATAGCAACACCTGCTCCCTTAAACATTAACTATCCCTCCATTTTAATATTCTCTATTGCTTCTATAATTTGAACAGCATTAGTGGCTGCACCTTTTCTAAGGTTATCTGCCACTACCCAAAGAGATAACCCCTTTGGATTATAAAGATCTTTTCTTATTCTCCCTACATAGGTAAAATCTGTATTTGCTGCTTCTATAGGTGTAGGATATCTATTCATCTCCGGGTCATCATCTACTATTATACCTTGAGATTCTTCTAATATTTCTTTAATGCTATTTATATCTACTTCTTCTTTTAGCTCCAGATAAATTGATTCACTATGACCATAAAAAACTGGAATTCTAACTGCTGTAGGATTAATTTCTATTGAATCATCTTCCAGAATCTTATGTGTTTCATGCACCATTTTTAACTCCTCTTTTGTAAATCCATTATCATTAAATACGTCTATGTGAGGTATACAGTTTCCAGCTATTTTTCTTGGATATACTTTATTTGGATATTCTTCATCCCTTATTTGGTTTTGTAATTCATCTATAGCTTTGTATCCACTTCCAGACACTGCTTGATAAGTAGATACTACAATCCTTTTTATGCCATATTTCCTATATAAAGGCGCTATAGCTACTATCATTTGAGTAGTAGAGCAATTTGGATTAGCTATTATTCCTCTATATCCCCTTAGGACATGGGAGTTTACTTCTGGTATTACTAAAGGTATATTCTCAACCATTCTAAAATGTGATGAATTATCTATTACCATATTACCTGCATCTCTAGCTATTGGTGCAAATTTTTCTGATATACTTCCACCTGCTGCAAATAATAGATAGTCGTACTTTTCCTTCATAACATCTTCTGTGAGAAGTTCTACTGTAATTTCTTTATTATACTTATCTAGTCTAATAATTTTTCCTGATGATTTTTCAGATGCAAAAAGTCTTAGATTCGATACAGGTAAATTTCTTTCCATAATCACTTCAATCATCTTTTGCCCTACTGCACCTGTAGCTCCTACAATTCCAATAGTTAAACCCATGTTATATCACTCCTATTCTTGGGTAATTAATAGATATATTATATATCTTCTGACCTTCCTAAACAAGAAATTCTTCAGTTATTGTCATACTGTTATTATATGAGAAAGCTGTTAAATATTAACTCGTATTTCTGATTATTTAAATATATAATATAATAT